>JAYPSX010000035.1:0-9112 GCA_038133315.1 Hyphomicrobiales bacterium | reverse complement strand
TCAAGATCCATTGAGTCGAGAACCTGCTCTTTCATCTCACGTTGATCAAGGCCTCCCGTGATTTGAATTAATCTATCAGCTAATGTTGACTTACCATGATCTATATGCGCAATAATAGAGAAATTTCTTATCGTTGATAGATCTTTCATTTTAATTTAAATATTTCTATTCTTAGTTTCTTATTATTGCAGAAAATTTCTTTGATATTTCATTGATAATTATAGTTGATAACTCTTCTATTTCGGCATCAGTCAGAGTTTTTTCATACGGTTGAATCTCTAGATTGATCCCTATAGATTTCTTATCTTTTGGAATGTTTTCCCCAGTATAAACATCAAATATTTTAATATCACTAATTAGAGTATTCTTTAGTTTTCTAATTGTCATAATAATTTCTTCAGCGTGAACTGCTTTATCAAATATAAAAGCAAAATCTCTATATAATGGCATAAATTGACTAGAATTAAACCCAGGTCGCACTCGAGACTTTACCCGACGGTTTGCGATGTATGATTTAGGAAAGATCTCAAAAGCACACAAGGTTTGGTCAATATCAAACAGACTTGCTATGGTTGGGTGCAGCTCACCAAAATATGCAAGAATGTTCTTTGGGCCTTGACAAAGTGCTCCAGATTTCCCTGGATGGTAATAATTCGGAAGATCTACGACGGAAATTGTATAATTTGTATCTTCAATGCCTTGAGCTCGTAGAACGCTTAACACATCTTCTTTTACATCAAATACGTCATAATTTTTTCTTTTTCCTCTCCAATCGTCATTTCCTCCATGAGAAATTGCTTTACCAACACGAATACCAGCAGCGGAATCTATCTGCTGATCAGCTGCAACGCCCATAAAACTATGGCTAACTTCAAATAACGATATATCTTTATGTCCTTTATCAAGATTCTTTTTTACTGAATTTATGAGACTTGGTAATAGTGACTGTCTCAAAATATTAAGTTCGGACGATATAGGATTTATTAATTTTAGTTCATTATTTGTATTAACAAAGTATGCTGCATATTTGTCGGATATAAATGAATAGCTAACAGTTTCCATCATTCCCCTACTGGCTAATATTCTTTTTATTTGAGAACGGGCTTTTTGGATGTTAGTAATCTTTCTGGAGGCTACGCTAACTGACTTATTCAACGGAATAGATTTAATATTATCAGTTCCCTTGATCCTCATTAATTCTTCTACGATACAAGCTTGTTCATAAATATCATTTCGCCATGAAGGTATTTCTAATTCGAGGGTTTGATTATTTTTTTTAACTGAAAAGCCTAAACGAGATAAAATACCTGAAACTTCATTCTCTACAATACTTACCCCCAACAATCTCTCAATTTCTGATAATCTGAAATTTATTTTATTGTTTCCTTCAGGCTTTTTCCCCAATGATACCATTTTTGAATTTTCACCACCACAAAGTGTATTTATCATATCTGTTGCAATATCAAGCCCTGTGTCATTAAACGATTTATCTATACCTCTCTCGTTCCTATACCTAGCATCTGAATTTATACCCAAGTCACGTCCAGTCTGTGCGATATTTATTTTATCCCAAGTCACGGCTTCAACAAGAACATTTACTGTATCCTCATCACTACCCGAACTTTGCCCTCCAATAATTCCTGCAATTGATTCTGGTCCATTATCATCTGCTAATACTATATGTTTATTGCTAAGAGTATATTCTTTATCATCTAACGCTAACATCTTTTCAGCATTTTTTGCTTTCCTGATTTCAAGAAAGTTACTGATTTTATCATAATCAAATACATGAAGAGGTCTACATAGGTCATATGTGAGATAGTTTGTGACATCAACCAATTTATTAATTGACCTCAACCCTATTATCTCTAGCCTATCTTTTAGCCACTGGGGTGACTCACCATTTTTCACATTTCTTATTAATCTAAAACTTGCATAAACATTTTCTGATGCATTTTCATTCAAAATGATTTTCTTTTCTATCTCAAAATCTTCTTTAATTTTAGGAATTTCTAAATTTTTTAAATCCCCTATGCCTGCCGCAGATAAATCTCTGGCTACTCCTCTGACACCTAGGGCATCAGCTCTGTTTGGGGTTATGGCAATTTCAATCACAGGATCTGATCTTTTAATATAACATAATATCTCTTCGCCAATATTTGCATTTTTATCTAATTCCAAAATTCCATTATGATCTTCTGATAACGACAATTCTCTCTCAGATAAAAGCATACCATTTGATTTTACACCGCGAATAGTTGTTGCCTGTAATTTTATTCCTGAACTTGGTATATAGGAACCCTCCGGAGCAAATACAGCTTTCATCCCCACTCTCACATTTGGTGCTCCACAGACAACCTCGCTGTTGCCAAATTTTGTTTTCAATTTGCATAAATTTAATTTATCTGCATTTGGGTGTTTGTTAACTTCAATAATTTCACATACAGAAAAATCTCCATAAGTTTTTTGAGGGTTTTCAATATGCTCAACCTCAAGCCCAATCATATTCAATTGATGACAAATTTCATCAATACTTGCATCAGTTTCTAGATGATCCTTAAGCCATGATAATGTAAATTTCATTCTGATAGACCCTTTGATAAAGATGGAATATCGAAAACTTTAAACCCATAATGGCGTAACCAATTTAAATCAGAGTCAAAAAAAGCTCTTAAATCTGTCATTCCATACTTCAACATTGCAAGTCTGTCTATCCCCAACCCAAATGCAAAACCTTGATATTTTTCTGGATCAAGATTAACGTTTCTGAGAACCTGAGGATGAACCATACCACTGCCTAAAACCTCAAGCCACTCGTCTCCTTCACCCACAATTAATTGATTTTTTTCTTTCCGACATGCTATATCAACCTCAAGTGATGGCTCAGTAAATGGGAAATAACTTGGTCTTAACCTCATTTTTATTTCTGATACCTCAAAGAACGCTTTACAGAATTCTTCCAGACACCATTTTAATTGCCCCATATTAGCACCTTCATCTATAACAAGTCCTTCAACTTGATGAAACATAGGTGTATGGGTTTGATCTGAGTCAGATCTATAAGTTCTACCGGGTGCTATTATTCTTATTGGAGGCTTCTCATTGAGCATTGTTCTAATTTGAACAGGACTTGTATGAGTTCTTAGAAGTTTTGTCTCACCATCTTTCTGAGGCAAGTAAAATGTATCAACCATCTGCCTTGCAGGGTGGCTGTCTGGAATGTTTAATAAATTAAAATTATGAAGTTCATCTTCAATATCTGGTCCTTCAGCTATTGAAAAATCCATGTCTGAGAATATTTCCACTATCTCTTCCATAACTTGCGTAATGGGGTGAATCCTCCCATTCTCAAGATTAGTGTCCCTTATTGGAAGCGTTACATCTATTTTGTCCTGATTGATTTTCTCTAAAATATCTTTTTGCAGAAAATCTTCCCTTACATTCTCAATTTCTTCAGTAATTTGTCTCTTTAGGAGATTAACTTGTTCACCATAGTCTTTTTTATCTTCAGGCTTTTGCGTTGAAATATTCTTTAGAAGTAAAGTTATAGAGCCTTTTTTTCCTAAACTTGATATTCTAATATCTTCCAACTGACTTATATTCTCAGCCTTAGATATGTCCTTTATAAGTTTTTCTTTTAGTTTATTGATATCTGAGAATTTACTCATTATTTATAACGAATCTTTATTGTTTAATAATATGAATATTAAAACATACAAGAGAATTAATAGTAAATGGAAACTATTTTAATTCTGCTTGTATTTTTGATAAAAGATCGTTGAAGACCTGTGGTTCATTTACAGCCAAATCAGCAAGGACTTTTCTATCAATTTCTATCCCTGCTTTATGTAACCCGTGAATGAAAGTTGAATAACGCATACCATGTTCTCTTACGATGGCGTTTATCCTTTGTATCCATAAGCTTCTGAAGTCTCTTTTTCTTACTTTTCGGTCTCTATAAGCATATTGCGCAGCTTTTTCTACAGCTTGCTTCGCGACACGAATTGTGTTTTTTCTTCTACCGTAATAACCCTTTGCACGTGATAGCACCTTATTATGCTTTGCGTGTGATGTTACGCCTCTTTTAACTCTTGCCATATTTCTATACTCTAATTATAGGGTAAAAATTGTTTAACAATTTTTTGATCTGGTTCTGCAAGTACAGACATACCTCTTGCATTTCTGATAAATTTATTTGTTCTTTTTATCATTCCGTGCCTCTTACCAGCTTGGCCACACATAATCTTACCACTTTTGGTAACTTTGAACCTTTTTTTTGCTCCAGATTTTGTTTTTAGTTTTGGCATATTTTTAACTATTATATCAATTTATTAAACTTAGACACTTTATAGGCTAGGTAGAGATTATTTACAATAAAAAAATATTTATTGGTAGTATTTTATTTTGGCGCAATGACCATTATTATTTGACGACCTTCAAATTTTGGCTCTAACTCAATTTTTGCCATTTCATCAATATCCAATTTTATTCTATCAAACAATTTCACTCCTAACTCTGAATGGGACATTTCTCTACCTCGAAACATAAGTGAAATCTTGACTTTGTCGCCAAATTCGATGAACTTCTTCATATTTTTTAATTTGACCTCATAGTCATGAGTGTCAATATTTGGTCGCATTTTAATTTCTTTAATGCCGATTGTTTTTTGCTTCTTCTTTGCTTCGGCTGCTTTCTTTTGGGATTGGTATTTAAACTTCCCATAATCCATTATTTTACAAACTGGTAAATCAGTATTTGGAGAAATTTCAACAAGATCGAGAGAGAATTTTTCAGCCTCCTGTAAACCAACTTCGATAGTTACTTCGCCATAATTTTCGCTGTTAGGACCTATTAATCTTATTCTATCTGCATCTATAAGATCATTTATCTTATGTGCGGCTTCCGATTTCTTCTTTGCGAAATCTTCAATTCTTCTTGCTATGGTAGTTCTCCTTTTATTAATTAATGTGTATATATAATTATATTTTTAACAAATCAAATGTTTAATATTTTCTGTCAATCGTTTAATTCTACATCAATAAGACTCTTTAATCCAATTTTATAATTTGGATACTTAAAGTTATAATTTAATATTTTTTTTATCTTGTCATTACTAACAATTCTATTACTCAAGTAGAAAGCCCTTCCTTTGTCAGTTAACTCTAGGTTTTCAAATAATATAGGTTCTGGTGGTTTAATTTTAAGAAGTTCTGCAGCATATTCTATAACTGTATTTGATGGAGACGGTAAATCGTCAGATATATTAAATATCTCAGATCTATGACTTATTTTAGTTAATTGATAGACAATTTTTGCGATATCTTCCACATGGATGCGATTAAATAAGTGACCCTCTTTAATGATTCTTCTTGCTGATCCATTCAATAGATATCTAATTTGGTTTCTCCCCTTCCCGTAGATACCCGATAATCTTAATATATCCAGTGGAATTGAATGTTTACTGCAAAACTTAGTCCATTGTTCTTCTGCCTTACACCTATTTGATGCCATAATTGATTGCGGATTAATTTTTGAATCTTCGTTTACTGTCCTTCCATCTGCATCTCCATAAACTGATGTTGATGATAGATAAATAATCCTCTTTATAGAACTTCGTGCATTAATTATATCTTCGCAATTATGATTTAAGACCACGTCTCCCAGGTCATTTGGTGAAATTGAAATGATAATGGTATGCACTTCTTCCAGTTCCCCTGATAAATCAATATGTCCGTTGATTGGATCATATTGCACTAGCTTAATATTCTTATCACGGTCTTGGATTGGGTTACGGACTGTTCCAGTAATACTCCAATTATTTATCAGAAAGTACTTCGCTATTTCATTTCCAGTAAAACCAAGTCCAAAACAAAAAATTTTACTCACTGTAATTCCACTCCCTCAATACATTTGGATCAATCTCATCATGCAAATAAGTATCTTTCATATTATTAAATTTTTCAATTGATGTAAGTTTCTTGACAGACCAGATTGCCGCAGATCTCACTATTGGTGAATGATTTTTTATATGTTTTTCTATTTTCTTTACTAACTTTTTTGAATTCGAATTACCTGCAGCAATTAAAATATTTCTTAAAAATCTATCTTTCCCAATCCTCTTTATTGGTGAATTCATAAAATAACTATTAAAATTATTGTAATCAAAATCTAGAAAAAAACCTAAATTAGGTAAATTTAAATCTTCACGCCCTTTGAGATTAATATCATTAGTGACTTTGGCAAACTTATTCCAAGGGCAAACAGCAAGGCAGTCATCACAGCCATAGACTCTATTACCTATTTTTTCTCTTAAATGCCTTGGTATGTGACCTTTGTATTCAATGGTAAGATAAGATATACATTTTCGGGCATCTAGTTTATGAGGTGCAATGATTGCATTTGTTGGGCAAATATCTATACATGATGTACAACTTCCACAATGATTCAATTCCGCTTTCGATGGATCAATATAAATTGGTATAAGAACAACGCCGAGAAAAAACCAAGAGCCCAACCTTTGACTCACCAGATTTGTGTGCTTTCCTTGCCAACCAAGACCCGCAATTTGTGCAATTGGCTTTTCCATTATAGGTGCTGTATCAACAAAGTATCTTGAATCTATATTAAAACGTTCTTTTAACCATACACTAAACTCATTTAGTTTATTTTTGATAACAAGATGATAGTCCTCAGCCCTTGCATATACCGATATGTTTGCATCGGTTTTTCTTGATATATTTTGAATTGGGTTTTCATCCGGTCCGTAATTTTTTGATACAACAACAATTGATACTGATTCATCCCAAATCTTACTTGGATGGGATCTTTTTTCTTTATTCTTTTCAAGCCATATCATATCACCGTGAAATCCACTTGAGAGGAAACTATCTAATTCTTCACTCTGATCTGGAATATCATCTATATTAGCAATACCAATATCATCAAAGCCTAGCTCATAGATCTTTTTTAAGATATTTTCTTTTTTAAGACTCATATACACTAAAAATCTGGATTAGAATAATGAACTGGTGGTCGAAAACCCGGTAATTTATCTGAAAGTATATCGGAAAAAGATGCCCTTGATTTTATTCTCGCATACCAATTTCTTATTTCTTCCCAGTTATCCCAGTTGATCTTGTTAAGGTAATCAAGACATGAGATATGCGACGCCGCGGCAATATCCGCTTGGGTAAATCTATCACCTGCAATCCATTTTCTTGAACTTACAAGGTGACTCAAATAATTAAGATGATAGATTAAATTTTCTTGAGCGATTCTTACTGAGTCCATATTTGGGCTCGCATTACTTGCTTGGTCTTTAATATAATATTTATCAATTAACTCTCTCAAAATAACCCCACTTACTTCCTTATGAAATTTTAAGTCAAACCAATCAATAAGTCTTCGAATCTCTGCCCTTTCTTGATATTCACCTGGAATTAGAGAGTTCTGTAAGTGATTATTACAAAATTTTTCCTCGAGGAATTCTGTTATAGGATAAATATTAATTATTGTAATATCTTCATCATCATCAATAATGACAGGTAAAGTCCCAGCAGGATTTATGGATAAAAATTCTCTTCTTCGATCCCAAACTTTTTCATCTATAAGCAAGTGTTCTATCCCAAGCTCTGAAAGACTTACTCTCGCTCTTCTTGAGAATGGGCAAAGTTTAAAATGAAATAATTTTATCATGGTAATAATTTAATCTTTATAATGTAAAAAAATTGTAAAAATAAATATAATGATTTAGTTGTTACTTATAAATTAAAATAGATATTTATGGAATAATCTTAAATGAGCTGGTTACCAACATCAAAAAATATTGAAAAGAATAACCCAAAAATAGACTCTATAATTTTACCTAGAATAAGTGATATTGGAAATTTTGAGGTAAAAAGAGCTTTACCATCAAAACAAAGACAAATGGTTGGCCCTTTCATTTTTTGGGACCAAATGGGTCCTGGTGAATTTATATCTGGACAGGGTTTGGATGTTCGACCTCATCCTCACATTGGTCTTTCCACAATTACATACCTATTCAAGGGAACTATGGATCACAAAGATTCCCTGGGAAATGATATTCGCATAAAGCCAGGGGAAATCAACCTGATGACGGCAGGGAATGGGATAGTGCATTCTGAAAGAACCGGTCAGGACGTTAGGCAATCCCCATCAGATCTATTTGGCATACAAAGCTGGATTGCCCAGCCAAAAAAATATGAAGACTCAAGTCCAAAATTTCAAAATTTTTCATCAAAGGAAATAAAAATTATCGATGCTAATGATGTTCAAGGCAAAGTATTATTTGGTGAAATTGATGGACTACAATCTTCAATAAAAAGCGAATGGGACACATTATATTTAGATTTAGAATTAAGTGAGGGAAGTAAATTTGAATTGAAACCGATCTATCATGATAGAGCCTTGTATATCATAAGTGGAAATATTTTTATTATGGGGGAACAATGTCCCAATCAAACACTTATTGTTCTCAAACCAGATGAAGATGTCATCATAGAGGCTAATAATACTTCTAGAGTGCTGGTTTTAGGAGGAGAACCAATGGATGGTCCACGGTATATTTATTGGAACTTCGTATCTTCTAGTAAAGAAAGAATTGAAGAAGCAAAGAATAAATGGAAGAATTGGGAATTTCCAGAGATCCAAGATGACAAATCAGAATTCATTCCTTTACCATAAATAACAATTTAATTGCTCTTGATAAATGTAGCTATTTTGAAAATTCCTAATCCATTATATACTCATAATATGTATTGGGATTATCTAATTTTGCTATCAATAGTTCAGGGAATAACAGAGTTCATTCCTGTAAGTTCATCTGCACACTTAACTTTGATACAACATTTTAGTCCATTAGAACAAAGTGTAGATATTGATCTAAGCTTGCACATTGGATCTCTCATTGCACTTATTACATATTTAATTAGAAAAAGTAGGTTATCTCAAAATACCATACTGCATGGAGATTATGCTTTTTTAACAAAAAAAAATGTTTTTGCCCTAATAACGATTAGTGCTATTCCAACTATTATACTCGCATACTTTTTTCTAAATAATGATTTGATGGGTTCTATCAGGGAGAATATTC
>JAYPSX010000034.1:4635-9186 GCA_038133315.1 Hyphomicrobiales bacterium | reverse complement strand
TTCAACACCTCCATAAAAGAATTATAAAATTTTGGAAAAAAGTAACCCCTAATTTCACACAATATAATTTTTTTTTCTTAAGTCAATTTGATTTTTAGTTTGTTTTACATAATCTAATTTAATATATATAACGTATATTAACGTATAAATTAATTGACGACATAACTAAGGAAAATCACCATGCACGATATGTTTATAGAAACTGAGGAACAAAGAGCAATATTAGAGTCAGTAAAGAAATTTGTTGATGATGTGGTTAAGCCAAAATCTGCAGAGCTTGACGCAATGGATACACCAGATAAAAGATATTGTGGTGAAATCGTAAAAGCCGCAAATGATTTGGGCTTAAGAACAATGACACTTTCAGAAAAATATGGTGGTTTAAGTGCTGACTCACATACTACAGCAATGGTTGTTGAAGAACTAGCTGTTGGCGATGTTGGTGTATCAGTAGTCATGGCACAAACAATGAAGCTAGCTACAATTATGGAAAAGGCTTTAAATGAAGACCAAGCTGAAAGAGCGCTCGTTCCATTTTCAAAAGATCCTGAAGCTGTATTAGCTATCGGAATTACCGAACCGGATAATGCATCAAATTATTTCTTGCCCTATCCAACACCATTTAGAACAACTGCTGAGAAAGTAGATGGTGGTTACGTTATTAATGGGATGAAGCATTTTATTTCAAATGGTAATCGAGCAAGCTTTTATTTATTATTTGTTCAAACTGAAAAAGGTAAGCCTATGCTCGAAGGGACAACTTGTTTTCTTCTAGAGCGTGGCAGAGAAGGTTTTTCAATCGGACGTGTTCACGATAAGTTAGGTGAGAGTCTAGCAAATAACGCTGAGTTGATTTTTCAAGATTGTTTTATACCTAATGAAAATATTGTTGGGGAAGTTGGCAAGGGTTTCCAACTACTTCAAAAATTCTTTCCATCCAGTAACTCATTTGCAGCAGCCAGTTGTTTAGGTGTTGGGGTAGCATTATTTGAAAAAGCTGAACAATGGGCAAAGATAAGAGTGCAAGGTGGGCGTCCTCTGATTGAGCATGATGGGATTAGAGCTCAACTTGCAGAAATGAGAATGTTGTTAGATGCTGCTAGAGCTTACACACACAAAGCATGTTATTTAGCTGACAACCAAGATCAGGGTTGGGATTGGACACTAGGCGCTTTACCAAAAGCCATGGCAAGTCAGGCTGTTTGGAAAATAGCAACTTGGACAATGGAAATTCATGGTGGACACGGTTACATGAAAGAATTTGGGGTTGCAAAATTACTTAGAGATGCTGCAGGGTGGCTACACTCAGATGGTGTAAATAGGACATTATTCTTAAAGGCAGCAAACATCATGTACGGTTTAGATTTGTATAACAAATAAGCTATGAGTTTAGGTAATTTTAAAATTTATAATGCATTACAGTCAACTTGCAGTCAGCGAGTCAGATACACTTTGCATCATAAAAAAATAGATTTTAGTATGGAAATACTAGATTTATTTTCAGGAGATCAGCTGAAACCAGAGTATTTAGCCATAAATCCGAATGGGGTAGTGCCAGCTCTTGATCACGATGGGAAAATTGTAATAGATAGTTCTGTTATCATTGAGTACATCGAGGATATTGATGTTCATTTGAACCCACTTCGTCCAAAAGATCCTGAGAAATGCGCGAACATGAGAGCAATGATTAGGTATTTTGATGAGGTCGCTGGGCCCTCAGTGAGGATACCCTCTTATAATATGGCATTCTTACCGCATTTTCAGAGCATGACGGAGAAAGAATTTATATCCTTAGCTGAGTCCAAGCCATTACGAAAAGAATTTTTGTTAAAAATGGGTAGGACGGGTTTTACAGAAAAAGACATGAATGAGTCTACATCAAAAATAAAGGCAACTGCTGACAGAATGAATAAATGGATTGAAGCCAGTGGAGGACCTTACCTACTTGGGAAAGAGGTAACTTATGCAGATATTTGTATCATGCCAGTAATTGTTAGAATGGATGATCTTGGGATGCCAGAATTATGGAGTCATCACAAGAATGTTGGTGAGTGGTATGAAAACATCAAGTCTTCAGATATTTACAAAAAGACCTACTGTAAAGGCTCTTTGTTATCTGAAGTATATCCCCATTTATCTAAAAATTAGTTTATAATAAGAAGTAGATCTTTATAAGACCTCCTTATTTATAACATACTCTTCTTTCAAGGATCCATTGAGAGCATCAATAATATTTTGCGCTGAATTTATAGCCATCCTGGATGCGCATTCATTATTCAGCCCGGCAATGTGAGGAGAAAAAATAAGATTATTTAGTTCAAAAATTTTTTCTACATCAGTTTCTGGAGGCTCATTAGGAAAAACATCCAAACCAGCTGCACGAATCTTATTTTTTGATAGTGCATCCGATAAAGCACTGAGATCTATATGGGATCCTCGTGAAGTATTTACGATTATACAGTCACTTTGCAGTAAATTTAGTTCTTTTTCACCAATTATTGGTTTTTCCGTTCCGGGGGCATGTAAACTAATTATGTTTGCGTTAGAAAGAGCCTCATCAAAAGTATCATAGAATTTATAATCATTGTCTGTTTCAGCAGAATTTTTGTAATAAGGATCATAAATACTTATATTTGCTCCGAAAGCAGAAGCAAGAGTGGCCACTTTCTGCCCAATTCTTCCGTAGCCAACAATCAATAATTCTCTTCCAGCAAAATCGTTTGAAATTAATTGATCCCTATCCTGCCATTTATTGTTACGAACCATTTCATCATGAATACTGGCATTTTTCAGTAAATTTAGAATAAACATAATTGTATGCTCAGCAACGCTTGAAGAGTTTACATCACCAACAATCGTTAGAGGGATACTTCTTCTAGTTAGTTCGGGTATATCAATGCGATCAAAGCCAACACCATTTCTTGATAGAATCTTTAATTTGGGACAATTTTCAATCATTTTCCTATCAAAAGATTGCAATCTAAGAAGAATAGCATCGGCTTCTGATAAGTTTTGCTCCAGGGTTTCTTGAGTTGCATCAGGTAATACAAAAACATCAAAGTTATCAACTTTTTTTAGAAGATTTATTCCATGGTCATGAATTTTACCGGCAACTATGATTTTATACATTTTTTCCCATTGTTCTTTGTTTTAATATACTATAAAAATTTATAATGTTTTTTAAAATATTTATTACACATAACTGGGATTTTTCAAATGGAAAGTAAAGATAGCAAACTACAAACCGCAGTTTCACATTGGTCATATAGATTTGTATCAAATGGGGTACCATTAGCAGATTTTAATGATGTTTCTGCGCAAATCAATAAATGGGATGAATGGTGTGAGGCATGGGAAAATAAAGGTCATATCCATGCATTACTTGGTGATAATGCAAGCGCTGAAGGATTTAATTTAAGTGCTTCAGAACACTATAATACTGCTGCTGTGTGTTGTCATTTTGGAAAGTTTTTGTTTGTACATAAACCTGACATAATGAAAAAAACACATAATTTTGCTGTTGAGTACCATAAAAAATCTATGTCACTAGCGAACCCTCTTGGTGAAAGAGTTGGCATAAGTTGGAATAATATACTTATGCAGGGTAACCTGAGAAAACCAAATAACGTTGAAAATCCTCCAGTTTTAATAATGTGTATGGGATTAGATTCTGCAAAAGAGGAGATGGAAACAAATGAAAAGGTCTTTCTCGAGAGAGGAATTGCAACACTAACATTTGATGGACCAGGACAAGGAGAAGCAGAATATGATGCAGCTATATGCCCAGAATATGAAGGGCCCGTCTCGGCTGTCATTGATTATTTAGAGACAAGAAATGATATTAATTCAAAAAAAATTGCTGTATGGGGTGTGAGTTTGGGTGGTTACTATGCTCCAAGAGCAGCTTCATTTGATGATCGTATTCAAGCTTGTATCTCGCTTACAGGACCTTTCAATTGGAATAATATTTTCGATAGAATTCCCAGCCTTACAAAAGAAGCATTTATTCATAGAAGCAAGTGCTCCTCAGAAGAGGAGGCAAGAGACTTTGCAAGTAGAATGGATTTATCTGGTTGCGCACAAAATATTAAATCTCCACTATATATTGTTGGTGGTGCATTGGATAGAGTTGTTCCACCAGAAGAATCAAAATTACTTGCAGCTGCAGTAAAGGGTGATGTTGTTTTTAATATGATTGAAGATGGTACGCATGTAGCAAATAATAGAATCTATAAATATAGAACTCAAAGCGCAGATTGGTTATCATCAATACTTAAAGGTTAAATGTACATAGGGAGGAAATATGTCTGAAAAAAAAGTTACTAGAGCTGATATTGCTGAAGCAGCTGAGAAGTATAAGAACTGGGGGAAATGGGGACCTAATGACGAGATAGGGACACTAAATTATGTCGATGCTACTGATATTATTAACGCTGCCCAGCTCGTTAAGAAAGGAAAGGTAATATCACTCGCGCTTAATTTTGACTACAAAGGCCCACAAGGCGCAAAAACAAAATATCCAGCAATGGGAAGAACTAATCCTATACATTC
>JAYPSX010000034.1:3234-4535 GCA_038133315.1 Hyphomicrobiales bacterium | reverse complement strand
TTAGATGTAGCAAGAGCACTTGGTAAAGAGCGATTAGAAGATGGGTACGCCATTACTTGTGAAGATCTTGATCTGACTGCAAGAAAACAAGATGTTGAGATAAAGAAGGGAGACTTTGTCATTGTAAGAACAGGTC
The DNA here is from genome assembly GCA_038133315.1 of Hyphomicrobiales bacterium. Classification (GTDB taxonomy): domain Bacteria; phylum Pseudomonadota; class Alphaproteobacteria; order Rhizobiales; family TMED25; genus TMED25. Next base: position 4,399 of record JAYPSX010000034.1, on the reverse strand, counting down.
AGATGGAGGATTGTCTCAATAGAGAATCCTGGGATGGATTCCCAGGTGGGGATGCGCCAGGTATGGGTTTTGATACTATTGATTGGGTGCAAAGAACCGAGCTGGCTGCATTAGCCAGCGATACTTGGGGCTGTGAAGTTAGACCAAATCAAAGTGAAGATGGAATAAATCAGCCATGGCATTGGATAACTATTCCTATTCAAGGAATGACAATGGGTGAGATGTTTTATTTAAAGGATCTTGCAGAGGATTGTCTCAGTGATAATACATATGAGTTTTTATTAGTTGCTGCTTCTATTCCAATAACTGGCGCAGTTGGCACACCAATAAATCCGCTTGCAATTAAATAAATAGAATGAGGAATACAAATGAGTAATGAATTAACTGGTGCGAAGGTCTTAGCAAAGATGTTGGTTGATTATGGTGTTACAGATATCTTTCATGTTCCTGCTGTCCTAAGGACTACAATGGCAGAATTAGAAGTAATTTCTAATGTCCGAAGGATACATGCACACGGGGAAGCATCAGCTGCATATATGGCTGATGGATACGCTCGTGCATCTGGGAAACCTGGGGTCTGTGCTGCACAAATTATTGGAGCACTAAATCTTGCTGCTGGATTACGTGATGCATGGCTTGCAAAATCTCCAGTCGTTGCTTTAACTGGCGGAAGGGATCAAGCAACTAAATTTAGAAAAGCTTACCAAGAGGTAGATGATCTTCCAGCTTTTGAGCCTGTAACAAAATTTAATGCAACGGTTGATAGCGCAAACAGGTTTCCTGATATGTTAAACCAAGCATTTAGAGTTTCAGTTTCAGGTTGCCCGGGTCCAGTTCACCTTCAATTTAAAGGTAATGAAGGTCAGGTAGACCAAGAAAAATTTGATGAGCAAATCCCTCGAGATATTCATGAGAATGCAATAAGTGTTCCACCATATCGTCCTTCACCAGATTTGAGTTCAATAAAAAAAGCAATGGATATTATCAACAATTCAAATAAACCAATATTTGTTATAGGAGGTGGTGTGAGATGGTCACAAGCAGGCTCACTAATTGATGAGATATCAAAGAAATTAAAAATACCTGTAGCAACATCTCTAAATGGCAAAGATGTTATTGACGCAAATAACCCTCTAAATGTTGGTGTAGTGGGCACTTATTCACG
>JAYPSX010000034.1:0-3134 GCA_038133315.1 Hyphomicrobiales bacterium | reverse complement strand
GTCCCAATCAGACCAGAAAGAATTTGCCATGATCTATCACTAAATTTACCAGATGATGCATTTGTTGTTGTAGACACAGGGCATGGTGGTATGTGGATGGGAGGAATGTTTGATTTAAAATCTTCAAATCAAAATTATATACGTTCAGCTGGGCATCTTGGCTGGGCATTCCCTGCATCTTTAGGTGTAAAATGTGCAGTACCTGAAAGACCAGTTGTTTGTTTTACGGGTGATGCTGGTTTTTGGTATCATATTGCCGAAATTGAAACTGCAGTGAGATGGAATATTAATTCTGTTATCGTTGTAAATAATAATGGAGCTGGTAATCAGTCTAAAAGAGGTTTTGATCGTGTTTATGGTGGGTCACAAACTCAAAAGGCAAGGGAGATGTGGACATTTAATAATGTCAATTTTGCCGAAATTGCTAAGCATATGGGTGCCGTTGGAATTAGAGTTGAAGATCCAAAAGATTTTAAACCTGCTCTTGAAAAAGCAATTTCACTCAATAAATGTGTTATCTTGGATGTTGTCACTGATGTTGACGCATTAGCACCATTGGCATATACGGGATAATTTTCGGAAAAAACTATGAGAGGTATGTTATTTTATTGATATGAGTTCAATTCCATACTAAATATAGTGTAAATCTAAGACAGGAAAGTAAAAAAATGACAGACTTAAACGTATTTTCGCCAAGAATATTAAGACCAGAAGATGCAAACCAAAACTGGCAATGGGATCGTGCACTTGCATCTCCAGGATTTAAACAAGTTGATTTTGAAACAAGAGTTGATTTTCAGAGACTTAGAAAATATAGATTATCAAGGGCCAAAAATGCACTAAAAAATTCAGGGTTAGGAGCATTGATATTATTTGATGTAAATAACATAAGATATATATCTGGAACTAAAATTGGAGAATGGGAAAGAGATAAGCTTTGTAGATTTGCACTCTTGGCAGGTGATGAAGAACCTTTTGTTTGGGATTTTGGTTCAGCAGCTGTGCATCATCAATTAAATTGTGATTGGCTTGATCCAAATAGATGTCTTGCAGGTATGACAGGTATGAGAGGTACGGTTCCTCCATCAGTTGGTCTAATGAAAAATCATGCTGAAGAAATTATGAGTTATTTAAAGGCTGCTGGTGTAGCGGATATGCCTATCGGTTTGGATATTGCTGAAACTGCAATGTTTTTTGAACTTCAAAAGGCTGGAATGAATATTGTTGATGGTCAACAAGTTATGCTGGATGCAAGAGAAATTAAGAATATTGATGAAATAACATTGCTTAATCAAGCTGCAACCATGGTTGATGGTGTATACCATATGATCTATGAAGAGTTAAAACCAGGGGTAAGAGAGAACGATATTGTAGCCCTAGCAAATCAAATGCTCTATGAAATGGGCTCAGATGACGTCGAAGCTATTAATGCTATTTCTGGAGAAAGATGTAGCCCACACCCACATAATTTTACTGATAGGATGTTCAGACCCGGGGATCAGGCTTTCTTTGACATACTCCAGTCATATCAAGGATACAGAACTTGTTACTATAGAACATTCAATGTTGGTATAGCTACATCAGAACAAAATGATGCTTATATAAAATGTCGTGAGTGGTTAGATAAAGCAATTGAACTCATCAAACCAGGTGTGTCAACAGACACTGTTGCAAAAGCATGGCCAAAAGCTGAAGAATTTGGTTTTGATAGCGAAATGCAAGCATTTGGATTACAATTTGGACATGGATTGGGTCTTGCACTTCATGAAAGGCCAATTATTTCTCGGTTAGTATCGCTAGAAAATCCAATGGAAATTAAAACAGGTATGGTTTTTGCTCTAGAAACTTATTGCCCTGCAAAAGATGGGGTGTCTGCTGCAAGAATTGAGGAAGAGGTTGTAGTTACTGATAAAGGATGTAAGGTAATTTCTCTTTTCCCTGCCGAACATCTACCTATTGCCAATAAATATTAAATTGTGTGAATAATTCAATGGCAAAGAAACAGACCTTAAAAAATGATGATATCAATGAAAAAAAGAGACTTGAGTTATACAATACTCAATACTTGATCAGGGTTGCTGAACAAAGAGCATACGATCTTTTTCTTGAAAATCTGGTTAAAGGAACAAGTCATTTATCTCTTGGACAAGAGGCAATTGCCTCTGGGTTCGCAAATGCAATGCAAGAAAATGACAAGAGTTTCTGTACTTACAGGGGGCATGCTCATACTTTGGCGAGGGGAGCTTCTGTTGTTGGAGTATTGGGTGAGCTTATGCAAAGAGACTGTGGCCTAATGAGAGGGAAAGGTGGATCTATGCACCTAACCGATACCAGCAAGGGAGTTATGGGGTCTTATGCAATTATTGGTGCACACCTACCAATGGCAGTAGGATCAGCATGGAGAGCACAATATTTAGGACATGATGATGTTGCTACAGTGTTCTTTGGTGATGGCACAACAAATATTGGGGCTTTTCATGAAGCACTAAATTATGCTGTGGTATATAAACTTCCTGTCGTTTTTGTATGTGAAAACAATAACTACATGGAATACACTCCTATTGAGTCCATTACAGCTGTAAAAAATCCTGCCGCTGATAGAGCTTCTGCATATGGGCTAGAAAGCATTATTATTGATGGAAATGATGCTGATGAAGTATATAGAACTGCACAAAAGGCATACGCAAAAGCAAGGGCAGGTGAGGGACCATCGCTAATTGAATGTAAAACCTATAGACAATCGGGGCATAGTAGAGCAGATCCTGGGGCATACAGACCAAAGGGAGAGCTTGAGCATTGGAAGAAAAATAACGATCCAATAACTAGGTATCGTGAACGTCTGATTGAGTTTGGAATAAAACAAAATGTTATCGATGACATTGAAAATAATGTCAAAGAGCTGGTTGATCAAGCAACAGAAGAAGCCAAAAATTCACCAGTACCACCAGAGGATATATTAACAACAAATGTATATGCTAATGGAGGATGGGCATGGCGCAACTAACATATAGAGAAGCAGTAGCAGCTGCAATCGCTCAAGAAATGGAGAGGGATGAAACAGTTGCATTTATAGGTGAAGATGTAGCTAGAGCCGGAGGAGTATTTAAAGCAACTGTTGGATTATTTGATAAATT
>JAYPSX010000033.1:0-9422 GCA_038133315.1 Hyphomicrobiales bacterium | reverse complement strand
TTCAATAGAAATATTAGGCGTAGTGACTGCAAGTATTTGGGAGTATCGCAATTGAAATCTCTAGCCTACCCAGAAGACTATCTTAATATTCCAGTCGATTTACAATCCTATCTAAATATTAACGACCCATATATTAAGGTTAAGATAATAAAGTGTTTGAATGATTCGATGAATGGCGTTGGTATAATCAAAGGCAGTCTTCTGATATTTAATAGTCATCCAGTAATTACGCCCCGAAACAATGATATCGTGCTTGCTAAAATAAATGAAAATTTAGTTTGTAGGAGATTGAAGCTTGCCCTTAACTTACTGGTTCCAGAGAATCTAGACTATGATGCTTACTCACTAGAATCAGCAACCATCTTGGGAGTTCTTAAGTGGTTAATCAATACAGAGTTTCCTGAATCTCGTGAATTAACGTAAAGTACTAATGTATTTTAAAGTATCAAGAAAAGTATGAAGAAATATGATGATGGGTTGTGGTGTCGTTGTTATGAATGCATTAATCGGTCAACATTTTTAAGGAATTCCCAAATCAGCTTTAAAAAGGAATTCCCAAATCAGATCTACCTTCTTGATATCATCTTTACATTTAACAGATAGAATCTCGTCAATAAATTCTTCATCTTCTTCAAATTCGCATGCAATAAGAAGTAAATTTTTATTAAGAAAAAGCCTTTGACTCGCAAGTAAGAGGGTTAGATTCTCTTTTAACGCCGCTTGCCGTACTAGATTGTAATTATCTTTTAGCTTAGGGCTTGCATATTCTAGAGCCCAGGGATCCTGTTGGATAGCAGTTTTCATAAAGAGGTAGTGATTGGCAAGAAGATCTTTATCTGTTCTTCTCAGTTCCCTGAATGCTTCAAAATCAATATGCCATCTATTAAGGTGAAATTTTAAGACAGAGGGATACAGGAAAGATAAAACTTCAAGTTTTTTTTTCATACTTTACTGATTTCGCTGATCTTTTGATTTAAAAGGTCAACTAAAGGAGAAATAAGTTGGAATGGTTGTTTTATGCCTTGACGCGTAGATTCGCTTTTGAATTTTTCTGCTTCATCAACAAAAAGGTTTAAACTTGGATAATTTCTAAAACCAAATCTTTTTAGGTCTTCAATGGATGAATCTTTCACAAACTTTTGTCTAATCTCATACCAAATTTCACTTGGTACACGTTTTAGATTATTAAAATCATTTTTAACTAAATTTGATGCAATCTCTAAATCCAGGCGGATGTGATTTGGAGCTAATTCATATAAGCAGTATTGGAGATTTATCAGATGAATCCATTCAACTTTTGAGAGTTTTGTTCGATCATAATTTTCTAGCAACCTTTTAAAATAAATTTGAATATGTTCTATATCTAAATTTTCATCCTCCATACTAAAATATTCATTACAGTCATCCGTATCAATAAAAGGAGCAAGTAAAAAGTTTTTACCTAAATTTTTTGAGTAAGGTTTATTTAGATTAATTAATTCTAAGAGTGATTGATTGCCTCTTAAATGTTCTGAATTCATTATTTGCTGTAAACATTCGCAGTCATCTTGTAATTGCTTATCGATAAATCTTATACATTTTGGATGGGCTGTTAGAACCTTCAGGATAAATTTTTTATCGGATAACAATTTATTGGAAAACTGCAAACAATCTTCATCTTCATTCATTGCAAGCATTACAATATTCGGATCATCTTGTAACTCTTGATCTGCAAACTGCAACGACATTCCATTCTCCTTGACTGCAAGCATCACAATATCTTTATTTTTTTGTAACTCAGAACTTGCAAACTTCAACGACATGCCATCCTCCTTAACTGCAAGCATCACAATATCTTTATTTTTTTGTAACTCAGAACTTGCAAACTGCAACGACATGCCATGCTGTCTAACCGCAAGGGATACTATTTCAAAGTCTCCACAATATCTTTTTGCTAGTTTTAGAGTTCTTGTTCCACAGCATTGCGCCAAAAGAATTACCCATTCTCTATTTTCTATTACACCTGGGTAACATTTAACTAGATCATTTATAAAACATCTTTGAATGTCTTTGTAAGGACCGTAATCATGATTAATTATGGATTGGATTGCAGTCTTGACGTGTTGAGGATTCATTTTAAGCTCATCACTAACCCCGTTATCAAAGAGTAAGTGAGGATCTCCTGCTAGAGCCGCACAAAACAGATCTTTATCTAGTTGCTTTTCTTCAGATAAAGAATGCCAAGGAAAATTATAAGATTTTAGCAAACGCATTAATGAATTTTTATTAATCTGTAAGCCAGTTAGGTGTGTATCACCATGGTATACGTCATTATTGTTAACAAACAATGATTCAATGATCTCTCCATCATTTAATATAGGATCATCAAAACTAAATAGGGAACATATAATCTTTCCTGTTTTTGCAGCTCTTATTATAAATTTCTTATTACGCAAAAGGGGTTTAGCAAAATCGAGTATGTATTCCTTACCCCAAATACCTCTCTTATTTTTTTCTTCTAGAACATTACAAATAAAATCATTTACCTCAACACAAATTTCTAACATGAGTTCTTTATTGTGCTTTATATGTTTTGGAAGGCGGCTAATTATTATTTCTAATTGAAACTTATCAGCTGCATCTTTAAGCAAATAATTGATTTCATCAAGAGCAAGCGCATCAAATCTAGCATGAGCAACGATAGATCCTGGGTTCGCTCTTATTGCTGCTTCAATTATCTCATCATCCTCTAAATGTTGTTCGCTCAACATATTAATTGGGAGTTCAGCAAAACTAGGATAATGAGGATATTCCTCTGTATCTCTATTAAAATCATAATCAACCATAGCTAAAATTATGCGTTTATCATTTTTCATAGCCTGAGGTAAAAATTGAAAAGCTTCATAATTAGACCGTACCGCTTCAAATACTAAATTAAAATCTGTTCGTAACGAATAGGGAACAAACTCTAAATAAGATCCATCAATTTTTACAAGCTTAGATGCTAATTCTTTTATTGAAAGTAATTGCAGCTTTGTATTTTGGGGAAGGTTATCAAAAAAATCTTGATTTATTTCGTAAATAGAAGGGTCATCTATATCTAGGGGTATAAACAACCCGGGGTACAGAAAATTTATACTTTCTAAATTATTACTCATGATTATATTATCAGTCTTGGTTACGACATAATGTGTCGAATAAAAAACCTATTATTTGTAAATTCATTTATTAATCGATACCTTCTGATAAATATAAAGTTATTTTTATGGGGGCTTTTAATATATTTGCCCACAATGGTCTAATTTATTACTTCTTAAAGATCTAAGAGCAATGTCTTACTCAATCTCATCATAGATACTGCGTCAGCTTCATCACAGGCCAGACCTTCGTTTTGCAACGATTGATCTTTGAATTTTTCTTATAAATTCTCTAGATACATTTTCAATAATGCGTGGATTTCTTCTCATAGCCTTTATACAAGATTGCTTATGTTGATAAAATCTTTTAGGCAGAATTAAGGTAAACCAATATTCATTACTCGCAATAAGTTTTAATATGAACTCTGGATTATTTTTTAGTGTTTTATCAATATAATCAAAGTTCATTAAATTAACATAACCATCTCTCATTAAATCTTTAGCGTATTTACTCTTACCCACAACTTCTTTAAGCTCATTTGGTAAGACATTAAAAATTTTCAGATCTAGATCTCCATAATTATCAATAATATTGGGATAAAGAAATTTTAGAGATTCTAAATTTTTTGACATTTGACTATATTTACATTTAAAAACGACAATATTTATGCTTTAAAATGCTTATAATCCAGCTCTTCTCGCTACCTTCCTCCCATTTATCAGATAGGATTTCGTAAATAGTTGATTTATCTTTTGTATTTTCGATTGCAATGCTAACTAAATTTTTATTACGAACAAGCCTTTCGCTTGCAAGGATAAGGGCCGAAGCATCCTTCAACAGTGCATGTCGTACTAGATTAAAATTATCCTGCAACCTAGGGCTTGCATATTCCAAAGCCCAGGGATCCTGTTGGACAGCAGTTTTCATAAAGAAGTAGTCATTGGCAAGAAGATCTTGATTAATTTTTTTTAGTTTCCTGAAGGCTTCAAAATCAATATGCCATCTTTTAAGCTCATATTTTAAGACAGATGGATAAAGCAGAGACAATCCTTCAAGCTTTTGATTTTGTTTTTTATTCATAGCTTCCTAGTTGTTAGTTGTTTCGATTTTTAAATTTAAATGCTTCTAGATTATTCATAATAGCCACTAAAAAGGTATTTGATCCTCATCATACTCAGGCACTAGGCGCCTCCAAGGCCAATTTATCCTAGAAATGTTTTCACTTTTACGTTTATACCAACGTCTTTGAGTTTTGAGATCCTTAAATTGAAAACTAGCAGAATGTTTCAATTTTGGATGCAAGTAATCATATGCTTGGGGGTTACTTTTTAATGCTGCCCAAGTTACATTTATATCTGATCTTAAGGTTGAGTGAACAAACTCTAAGGCAGCGCCATTTTGCAATACCGCTTGCATAACAATAAATTTATTTCTTTGTAATGATTTTCCGGCATGCTCAAGTGCCAAGCCATTCGCTCTTACAGCAACTTTTACATGGTCTTTAGAATTTTGTATATCCTTTCCCATTACTTTAAGCAACGCTCCGTTATATTTGAGCAATCTCTTACAAAAATGCTTACAGTCCCTTAGTTTTTTTGAAGCAAATTTAAACATTTCAGGTTCTTCACATATTGCAATTATTGCTGCGCGTCTATAATTTCTAACTTGATAAGGAGCAATCCTAAATAGAAATGGGTCGTGTATCAGGGCTCGCATGACAAAACTTCTATTTCCTAGACAAGTTATTTGATGATCTAAGGACAGGTTGTGGAAAATCTCCATATTTATTCGATTTTTATCAAATAGATTTGGGTACATAAATTTGATCGCTTCAATCTTTTGTATTTCCATGTGGTAACTGTAGCAATCTCTTTCGACAAAATAGGTCGCAAATGTTTTAATAAATAATTAAAATTTTTTTGATGGCTAGACATAGAGGAACTTACAAACCTGAAAATGAATCTCCTTATGAAGTGAGCAGATCAGGTATCGAATCTTTTCTTTCTTGCCCTGCATGCTTTTGGATGAACAGGGTAAGAGGTATTAAATTTCCTAGTATGCCAGGTTTCTTACTAAATACAGCTACCGATACGCTCCTCAAGAAAGATTTTGATGTATACAGAGAATTGCAATCTCCACACCCTTTCATGATGCGCAATGGATTAGGCCATCTCGTTCCCTTTAAACATGAAGAGTTTGAACAGTGGACAAAATCCTTGCAACTTGGTTTCAGAACGCATTACGAGCCAGCAAATTTAATAATTGGCGGGGGCCTTGATGATGTTTGGCAAAATTTAGAAACTCAAGAACTGCATATCGTAGATTATAAAAGTACTGCGGGTAGAAAAAATGAGGAGGGCACTGCGCTTGAGCCAATCTCACTGGATGGCATGTATAAGGAAGCTTATAAAAGACAGATGGATATTTATCAATGGATAATGCGGCAAAATGGCTTTTCTGTTAGCGATGTTGGGTATTTTGTATATGTCAACGGAGATCAGCACTTTGAAGATGGCATGCTGGATAATGACATCGATCAAGCCGTTATGAGATTTGATGTCCAAATGATTGAATATATTGGGAATGACTCATGGGTGGAGCAGGCCATTCACGATTTAAAGGCTTGTCTTGATTCTGATGAGTGCCCTGAACATGCAACTTCTGGATTTGGACCAAAAGGTGATAAGCAATGCGAATATGCTGAACTTTTTGAGGGCATGAAAGACAACGGTCTTACTATTTAAATAAGCTTTGCTGGAAGACTTTTAAAGATTCTTTAGGTTCCGGATAAAGGTGGGGTCTGAAAAACATTTCATGCATCTTTGTTAGCGATCTTAAATTTATAATTTTATGGTAAATGGTGTAATGGGAGCATTTCCTTGCTTCCCAGTTTTTTTCTGAAGCTTTAAAAACAAGCTGCTTGTCTTTTCTGAACTCAGCATAAGCATGCTCTAAAACAAATTTGATTTAAGCAGACGCTAAGTTCATGGTAGTTGAAAAAGCTAGGAGGCTGCGTAAAAGAGGCTACGGAGTTTGGCAGAAGTAAATCTATACAAGGTTCCAAAACTTCATCTCCGAGATCGTTGTTTGAAAATGAAAAAGGGGAAAGGGGGGTATTTACTATGAGGTACGGTGATGGATTTTAACCAAAGACCTTATAGCCCATTTCTAAATTCTTCATAAAGATACCCAAAATATTACATTGGTACTAACAAAACTAGATAACTCCAAAGAATTAAAAAATACACCAAAAAACCCCTAACACGACCTCCCCGAGGGCGTGATTTTGAATTTTTTAGCTTAGAAGTGTAACATTTTGGGGGTTTTTCAACGGTAGAATGCGGGTTTGCGGGCGATTGTTACACGTGTTACACGTGTTTTTTCACATGTGTAACAGTCTGAAAGCCGCGTGGTTGTAAGGTTTGTTAAGAAAATGTTACATGTTACACGTAAAAAGTAAGTTCAACCTAGAACAAAGAACAACGGTCGACTCTAGTACAACTAAATACCTTGATTTTCGTGTAACAGTGTAACACCGGCATATCGAACTGCCTTGAAACCCTTGCTACGACTGGCGAAAAGCATGTTACAGAACTATGTTACACATGGGGGTTTTGACGTGTAACATCTGTAACATTATTTTTCAGGTTAAAGAGTTAATTTGAAAGATTTTCTATCCAAAATTTAACCTCAGACTCTTTAAATCTAACAGGAGAATTGGGTTTTGTTCCAAGCTTTATTGGCTGGGGAAAGTTGTTTTCCTTAACTTTTCTCCAAATTGTGATTTGAGTACCTAGACCAAGTAACTTTAAGTCCTTATAAGATAATAACTTTTCCATAAATATCCTTAATATCTATGCAAAACCCAATCTTATTTTCTCAGAAGTTGGTTACACGAATTGCGATTAACTAATTTATATATTGTGTTTAATTTTAAAAATTAAATACTGAAACATAAATTGATTTATAAATCATTTATAATTTAGAAATACATCTAGAGCGAGATTAAATTCTCCTCCAACCTGCCAACTCCGGCAAGGTGGAACAAATGATGTGGTTAACCAACAATTAATGGAGTTAAACATGAAAAAAATAAAGTTACTTGTCGTTAAACCTAGCGATAATAGGAAAACTATTTATAAAAATTTAATTAAATATCTTGAACAGCAGGGTATCAGGGTTGTAAGGGATGATAAGAATGAAAAATAGAATTTTCCCACCTTCAAGATACTTATACCCAGAGGGCATCTGTCCGAAACATTTAAAAAAGTTAATTCCCTGTATCGAAAAGAATTTTCAAGGATGCATTACACCTCATCCAAATCCAGGTGTGCATGTTATTTATATGTGCCCAGATTGTTGGGAAGATCGGCAACAACTGAAGAAAAAATCTGGATTTAGGTGGTGATGTGAAATTTAGGAAAATACCAATAAATAAAAGGAGTTATATCAGACTATATGAGGATGATACTTTTGAGGTTCATTGTTCTGCTCAAGGCCCGCTTGGAGCAAATGTTTATCATTTTAAAAGAGGTGTCCTGGAGTGGAAACAGAGGCGGAGTTACAGTTTTGTGTCTAAGAAATATAAAGTCACCTATGAGTAATCTAACAAACACAAGGTCTAAGCCTCAGTGTCAATTAATTAAACTAAAACAATAATATTGAACCATAAATTGAGGCATAAATTTTTACCTCTCTCTGTAAAGTCTTGTAATTAAAGTTTCTTGTAAATAGATGTCTTGGTTCGAAGCCAGGTGCTCTATCCAGCTGAGCTACAGGCGCATTCAAATAATTGGAACAAAGGGTATATTGCATGAAGTAAGTGCAAATAACCCCAGAATCATTATTGCTAATTTCATTCTTTATTGTACTGATAAATCATCATATAAAAACAGAATATCTTTATTCTAATATTGTTTAAGAATGGTATCATTCCAATTCCATGAAACAAAACTACTTACTAACAGGACTGTTTGTGATAGTTCTCTCGTCCTGCGGTGGTGGTGGTTCCGGTACACCCCCACCTTTTACAATAACAACTGGCCTTACCAGTTTTACCCTAAATGAAGATAATACATACACAGGGAAAGTGAACTTTTCTGTTTCTGCATCAGAATCATACAATTTATCTTTTACTGTTACTAATTCGACTTCAAATGGAACTCTATCTTTAACTGCATCTTCTGGAGCCTTTACTTACAATCCAAATGCAAACTTCAATGGATCAGACTCTTTTTCTTACTCTGTAAGCATGTCTAATTCAAACGGGACTAAAAATGCATCTGCCACTGGAAATGCTTCAATAGCAGTAAATCCAGTTAATGATCCACCTACTATAACCATAGAACAGCTTCAAGGTGATGAAGATGATGGCGATTATCCATTGAGATTTGTGAATGAAAACAATTCTTTAATTTCTTTTAATATGGAAGTTTCAGATGTGGATAATACGATTGACAGTCTTACAGTTAGTGCTAATTTGGAAGCGGCTCTACCCATCACCTTTGATGCTAATACAGGTGAAGCCATTCTTGATGTATCTAATGTTGAAATGTCTGGTAAGAAAGATATAGAAATATCTGTATCAGATGGTAGTGAGAAAGCATCAAGCAACCTTACTTTTTGGATGGCTAAAGAAATTGAACCAAAAGAGCAAATTTCTACTGGAGATAAGGTTTTTCAACTTACAGGAAATTCTAAAAGTAGCACTAGGAAATCGAATTTCATCTTAGTTACAGATGGGTTAGAGGGAGATACCCTATTAGCTGCAAGAAAATCATGGAAGCAGTCTATCAAATTCCTTGGTGAGAATACTTTAGGAAGCAATGTTATAAATGAATTATTTGATAATTATTATAATTTTGCCGTAGTTGAGACAAACCGAGAATTTAACCCTCTAGGAATAGAAACTGGATGTTATGACGATGAATCAATTTTTTGCTTTGGCTCAGAGTTCTTAAACAGCGTTGATCAAAGACTGGCTTACTATTTTGATGACACAGATTATATTGGCGTCATTACATATGTTGAGGGCAGAGGAGCTGCGCTTATAGGACGAGGTATATTTGTCCAAGATTATTTAGGGGCAGACAATGCAAATCAAGCCTCAGCTGAGTTAGTTTTTAAGCATGAGGCTGGTCATCTGTTGGGGTTGCTGGGCGATGAGTATTCAACAGATTATGAAAATGGTTACGTTGACTGTGAGGTAGATGATTGTTCATGGGTGGACGATAGTCCCAATACAACAGCTGAGGATAATCCAGCAGATGTTAGGTGGAAGCACAGGATTTCTGATATTTTATTTG
>JAYPSX010000032.1:7205-9979 GCA_038133315.1 Hyphomicrobiales bacterium | reverse complement strand
AGAACTGTTCCAAGTGTGATGAAGGAGTGGGGTGTAAATAATAGGTATGCTGGGGTAAAAGATAGGGCAACAATCACAAATATCTTAAACGCTTCGTTGAGAAGGAAAAGTTCATCTAGTTTTGTAATGTCTGATGACAGCCCTAGAGCAATATTAATTGGAACACTAATTAATGAATTTCAATTTGATATCAATAATTTATACAATTTATTTAATAATGAAAAATATGCTCCAGACTCACTATCCGATGAAGAAGTTTTTAAAGTAGAGGGGGCAAAAGAAAAACTAAAAAATGCAGAAAATTGGATAAAAAATGATTTACCTGAGTGGGCTGTAAGTGAGTATGAGAGAACATTTGATATTGATCAAGCTGAACAGCTTCAACATTTGTCAAATATGCCTGATTTAGACATAAGAGTGAATTCTATCAAAACGAACATTTCAAAAGTTGAAGGTGAACTTCAAAAATTTCTCCCAATTAAGACTCACCTCAGCCCCTTCTGCTTAAGATTTAAAGCAACTGGACTTTCTCATAAATATCCAAATCTTGAAAAAACGCTTGCTTATTCAAAGGGTCATATTGAAATTCAAAATGAAGGATCTCAAATTGCAAGTATCTTATCGGGCGTTATTCCTGGTCAGCAGGTTCTAGATTATTGCGCAGGTCATGGTGGTAAAGCAGTTGTGCTAAGCATGCTGATGAATAACACTGGTCAAATTTTTTTACATGATATCGATGAGTCTAGATTATCAAATGTGCCATCAAGGATGCGAAGATTAGGTGTAAAAAACTATCAAATCAAAGTTAATTTAGAAAATATTCAAAATAATAATTTGTTTGACGTTGTTTTTGTTGATGCACCATGCACTGGATCAGGAACATGGAGAAGAAAACCAGATCTTAAATGGAGGTCAAGCAAAGAAAAACTCAATGATAATATTAAGGCGCAACACGATATTATTCGTGAAGCATGTAAATTTGTTAAAGTTGGTGGTAAGTTAATTTATGTGACTTGTTCTGTATTTGATAGTGAGAATGATAGCCAAATTTCAGATTTTTTGAGTAGCAACTCCACTTTTAAGTTAATAAACTATCAGACTCAATGGAAATACGATGAAAATAACATTCCTAAAAATGCTAAGTCTCATAATGAGGATACATTATTATTGTCCCCAATGACCCACAATACGGATGGTTTTTTTGTTGCAATTCTTGAGAGATTAGCTTGATATAAAATTATGTCTGAAAATAAAGAAAAAATACTAATCATTGACTTCGGAAGTCAATTTACACAGTTGATTGCCAGGAGAGTAAGAGAATTTGGTGTCTATTCAGAAATAGTGCCATTCAATAATATTAATAAAGATGATGCTATTGAAAATCTATCTGGGATAATTTTTTCAGGAGGTCCTCATAGCGTAATATATGAAGGTTCTCCGCAAGCACCAAATTGGTTGTTTGAACTTGGTAAGCCAATATTAGGTATCTGTTATGGGCAGCAAACTATTGTCAATCAACTAGGTGGAAAAGTTATTAACTCTGGAAAAAGAGAATATGGTAACTCAAGCCTACTAATAACCCAACAATCTCCATTATTTAATGGGGTTTGGGAAAAGGATCAAAATTATACAGTCTGGATGAGTCATGGGGACTCAGTATCTCAATTGCCAGAGGAATTTGATGTTATTGCAAAAACCGATAATGCTCCTTTCGCAGCAATTTCTTGTAATGAAAAAAAATACTACGGATTACAATTTCATCCTGAAGTTTTCCATACTGTGAATGGAAATTTAATAATTAAAAATTTTCTTGATATTTGCAGCATTAGTTTTAACTGGACTATGGCTAGTTTTTTTGAAGTTCAAAAAAAAATAATAACAGAGCAGGTGAAAAATGACCGGGTTATATGTGGCTTGTCAGGTGGTGTTGACTCATCTGTTGTCGCGGTTCTCTTGCACAAAATATTGGGCGATCAATTGACATGTATCTATATAGATAATGGGTTAATGAGAAAAAATGAGTCTGAACAGGTTGTTGGGATGTTTAGAGAGCATTTTAACATTCCATTGGTTCATGTGGATGCATCAAAATTGTTCTTAAATAAACTCAAAGGTGTTGTAGATCCTGAACAAAAAAGAAAAACTATAGGAAATGTATTCATCGATGTTTTTGATGAAGAGGCAGCGAAAATAGGAAATGTTAAATTTTTAGCACAAGGAACACTATATCCTGATGTCATAGAAAGTGTAAGCTTTACAGGTGGCCCTTCTGTTACCATTAAAAGTCACCATAATGTTGGTGGATTGCCTGAAAAGATGAATTTAAAGTTAGTTGAGCCTCTACGTCAATTATTTAAAGACGAGGTTAGGTTGCTTGGTAAAGAGCTTGGATTGCCAGAGTCATTCATTTCCAGGCACCCTTTCCCAGGTCCTGGACTAGCAATAAGATGCCCTGGTGAAATTACAGAAGAAAAACTGGAAATTCTGCGTAATGCAGATGAAATATATATAAATGAAATAAAAAATGCTGGTTTGTATGATGAAATATGGCAAGCGTTTGCGGTACTTTTACCCACTAGATCTGTTGGCGTTATGGGGGATGCAAGGACATACGAATATGTATGTGCATTAAGAGCAGTTACTTCTGTAGATGGAATGACGGCTGACATCTATCATTTTAATACAGAATTTCTTGCAAATTTATCGAATAAAATAATTAATTCAGTCAAAGGAATAAACAGAGTCGTTTATGATATTACATCAAAACCACCTGG
>JAYPSX010000032.1:0-7105 GCA_038133315.1 Hyphomicrobiales bacterium | reverse complement strand
GGTCGATTATTTGGCCGAATTACACTTAATTCGCCTGATAAATTGAATGCGCTGACATTACCTATGATGGATTTGATTGATCAACAGCTTAATGCCTGGACTAATGACCCAAAAGTTGTTGGTATACTCTTAGATGCCATAGGTGATAGAGCCTTTTGTGCAGGCGGCGATGTTGTAGGCGTTTATAATGCAATTAAAAAAACAGCAAAAGGGGAAGTGCCACAATTTGCAGAAGACTTCTTTACGTGTGAATACAAACTTGATTTCCGCATACACACATACAAAAAACCAATCATTTGTTGGGGGCATGGAGTCGTAATGGGTGGTGGTATTGGGTTGATGTCCGGTGCATCTCATCGTGTCGTCACACCAAAGACCCGTATGGCTATGCCGGAAATTACTATTGGGCTCTATCCAGATGTTGGTGGTAGTTGGTTTCTTCCAAAACTACCCGGAAAGATTGGCAGCTTTTTGGCTTTAACAGGAGCTAATATTAATGCTGGCGACGCCTTATTCGCTGGTTTGGCAGACCATATGCTAGATTATGAGCATCACATTCAATTCATTGAGGTGATTAAATCATTATCATGGTATGGTAATAGGCAGAAAGACTCCCTTCAAGTTACAAATATATTAGAAAGCTTTTCCAAGGGAATTCAAGTTCCTGAATCTCAATTAAAGAAAAATTTTGAACGTATTAACCAAGTAATTGGTGACGATGGTTTGCATGAGATAGCAGCTCGTCTTAGAGAAATGAGTACTAATGACGATCCATGGTTAGCTCAAGCAGCATTGACATTTATGAGAGGATCCCCAACATCTGCTGTTCTGGGTTTAGAAATGCAAAAGCGGGCTCAACATTTATCACTTGCAGATACCTTTAGATTAGAGCTTCAAGCATCAATTGGTTGCTGTCTACACCCAGATTTTTATGAGGGTGTGAGAGCACTACTAGTAGATAAAGATAAAAATCCAAAGTGGACTCCTTCTATTATTTCTGAAGTCACGCCAGAGTGGATCGAAAGTCATTTAGAGCCCAGATTCGAAAATGGACATCCTCTTGATTGCCTGCTAGCATGAACGTGAATGGAACCTTATGACTGAGTCTAATTTTGATTATATTATCGTTGGTGCTGGAACAGCCGGATGTTTACTGGCTAACCGACTAAGTGCAGATCCTTCGAAGCGTGTTCTTCTTCTTGAAGCAGGAGGTAGAGATAACTACCACTGGATTCATATCCCTGTGGGTTACTTGTATTGCATTGGTAACCCGCGCACAGACTGGCTATATAAAACATTGCCAGATAAAGGATTGAATGGGCGAAGCCTAAGATATCCACGTGGTAAAGTGCTGGGTGGGTGCTCCAGTATTAATGGGATGATCTATATGAGGGGGCAGGCTCGTGACTTTGACCAATGGGCCACTAAGACTGGAGATGATCACTGGAAGTGGGACAATTGCTTGCCTTTTTTTGTACAGCATGAAGATTATCATGGAGGACTCAACGAGTTCCATGGAGTAGGTGGTGAGTGGCGCATAGAGAAGCAACGTTTGCGTTGGGATATACTTGACGCATTTTCACAAGCATGTGTTCAGGCTGGCATACCCGAAGTAGAGGATTTCAATCGTGGAAGTAATGAAGGGGTAAGCTACTTTGATGTGAATCAAAAGAGTGGGTTGAGATGGAACACCACAAGAGCATTTTTACGTCCAATAAAGGAACGGTCAAATCTAGAGATATGGACTCATGCACAGGTTGCTAAATTACTGATATCATCAGACGCAAATGGACAATCGCATTGTAGCGGTGTAGACGTAGCCTTGCCAAATGGTCGCATATCTATAAATGCACATAAAGCGGTTGTATTAAGCGCAGGTTCAATTGGGACACCTCAGATCCTCCAACTGTCTGGCATTGGGCCAGCTAATTTGCTGCAAAAGTTTGGTATTACAACTATCGTGAACCTACCGGGTGTTGGACAGAATCTTCAGGATCATCTTCAAATTAGATCCGTTTATAAGGTGCAAGGGGTAAATACACTGAATACCCTGTCAAATAGTTTCTGGGGCAAGGCCAAGATCGGAATGGAGTATGCATTCAAGCGCAGTGGCCCAATGAGTATGGCTCCATCACAGTTAGGTGCTTTTACACGAAGCAGTGCTGATCAAACTTATCCGAATATTGAGTATCATGTGCAGCCTTTGAGCTTAGATGCCTTTGGTGAGCCATTGCATGACTTCCCAGCTTTCACTGCGAGCGTTTGTAATCTCAATCCTACTAGTCGCGGCGAAGTAAATATTACGAGCCCAGACTTCTTGTCTTCTCCTGATATTGTGCCCAATTATTTGAGTACTGAGGAAGATAGAAAAGTGGCAGCAGACTCCTTGCGTGTTACCCGTCGGATTGTCTCCCAGCCTGCTATGGAAAAGTACAAGCCTCAAGAATGGAAACCCGGTGAGCAGTATCAAAGTGACGAGGAACTGGCGCGTTTAGCAGGTGACATCGCTACCACTATTTTCCATCCAGTTGGAACAGCTAGCATGGGATCCGATGATGATCCATTAGCTGTACTGGATTCCAAATTACGTGTGCGTGATGGACGTGGCGGTGTGATAAATTCTCTGAGGGTGGTAGATGCAAGTGCCATGCCAAGCATTACAAGTGGTAACACGAATAGCCCAACTCTAATGATGGCTGAAAAAGCAGCCCAATGGTTGGTGGCATAGAAATGAAATTTAGAGGATATATATATGTCTAGTCTCAAAGGGAATGTGCTTAATATAGCTGATCTGAGAGAATTAGCACGAAAGCGCCTGACAAAAGCACTCTTTGATTTTTGTGATAAAGGGAGTGAAGATCAAGTGAATATGCGTGCTAACCGGTTGGCACTTGATAATATAAAACTTATGCCAAGGATGCTGCGAGACGTATCTACAAGAGATCCCGGTATAAATCTATATGGGAAAGACCACTCATTACCAATGATTATTGGCCCTACAGGACCCGCTGGTTTTGTTTGGTACCGCGGTGAAACAGAACTTGCCAAGGCTGCTGCAAAAGCTAATATACCTTTCACACTGGCCAGTACATCCAATACACCTATGGAAGATATTTATAAAAATGGTGGAGGCACACAATGGTTTCAGCTCTATGTTTGGCAAGATATCGAGGCTTCACTTGTAACAGCCAAGCGAGCGCTGGATACTGGATATGAGGCGCTTGTGCTTACAGTCGACTCACCTGTTTACAACAATAGAGAAATCGACATAAGAAACGGGCTTAAATTCCCTCCCAACATCAATGCCCGCACGGCATTAGATGTCATGATGCATCCAAGGTGGTTATTTGGTACGCTTACAAAATATTATCTGGCAGAAGGTCGTTTGCCAGCGTTTTCAAACATTCATATACCAGACGAACAAAAGGAAAATGCCAAGACATATGTTTCAGCGTCAACTAAGGGTTTCTTGAATCGAAATGAAACCTTGGACTGGGAGTTTGTCAAAAGACTTAGGGATGTTTGGCCTAAAAAGCTCTTGATAAAATGTGTTCTTCATCCCGATGATGCCTCTATGGCGGCTTCATGCGGGGTAGATGGTATTTTTGTATCTAATCATGCTGGCAATGTTAACGACAGTGCAATTACAGCGTGGGACGCACTCCCAGCAATATCAGATGCTGTTGGAAGTAAACTTACCATTATCGCCGATACTGGTATACGTCGCGGGAGTGATGTGCTAAAGGGAATTGCTCTTGGGGCAGATGTTATTGCTGTTGGTCGGGCAACGCTCTATGGTGTTGCAGCTGCGGGAGAAGCTGGAGCTAGTAAGGCCTTGGAAATTTTAGAGTCCGAAATCAGAAGAACAATGGCAATCATAGGAGTCAACCGGATTACAGAGATCAGTCGAGATCATATCCGATTGCCATCTGAACTAGTCGTCTCAGGTAACAAGTCATAATAAGACTATCTATTTATTAGGGTTAAATTGTAATGCAGAGCAGCGAAATTCAGGCATCCTGGAAAATAACTAAACAGGTTTTTCCATATATTTGGCCAGTTGGTGATATGGAACTTCGCTTAAGAGTGGTATTTGCTCTGCTCGCTTTGGTTGGATCAAAAATAATTGCAATTATCGGACCATTATTACAGGCATGGGCCGTAGATGAGTTAGCGGGAAATAATATATCAGACTTTGTATTGGGAGCTTTCGGTCTAACTATTGCTTATGGTTTTGCAAGAATAATGACGAGCGGATTTCAACAATTACGTGATGCATTATTTGCCAAAGTTGCGCAGCGTGCATTACGCAGATTAGCTCTTCAGACCTTCGAACATATTCATAAATTATCTATGCGTTACCACATAACTCGAAAAACTGGTGGTTTAAGCCGTATTATTGAGAGAGGTGTCAAAGGGGTAGAGTTCTTGCTTCGATACCTAGTTTTTTCAACTATACCGCTTATTATTGAACTGCTATTAATCAGTGGCGCAATTTTTTGGAAACTTCAAGATTGGCGTTACAGTGCAATAATCTTTGTGACTATATTATTTTATGTTTGGTTCACTTTTTTTGTCACTGAGTGGCGTGTTAAGTTACGTCGA
Source organism: Hyphomicrobiales bacterium (assembly GCA_038133315.1). Taxonomy (GTDB): domain Bacteria; phylum Pseudomonadota; class Alphaproteobacteria; order Rhizobiales; family TMED25; genus TMED25. The sequence goes on along the minus strand of JAYPSX010000032.1, from coordinate 2,500 downwards.
AGGATGAATGAACAGGACACCGATGCAAATCAGAAGGCAATTGATAGTCTTTTGAATTTTGAAACAGTAAAATACTTCAATGCTGAACAAAGAGAAGCTCTGCGATACGATAAAGCAATGGAAGGGTACGAAGCTGCTGCCCTTAAAACTAGTTATTCACTTGCATTTCTAAATATTGGACAGGCGATTTTAGTCACTGCAGGATTGGTAGGAGTGATGCTCTTAGCTGCCGCCGGTGTTCAATCTGGAGTGCTAACTGTCGGAGATTTTGTACTTGTCAATGCGTATATGATCCAAATTACAATGCCATTAAATTTTCTTGGAACTGTTTATCGTGAAATACGGCAAGCACTTGTAGATATGAGGCAAATGTTTGATTTGCTTGAAGAACCAACTGAGGTAAAAGATAAAGTTGGTGCTGGGGTGCTTTCTGTTAAGGGAGGCTCGGTTTTATTTAAAAATGTAGAATTCTCTTATGAGAGTGAAAGACCAATACTAAATAAAATTAATATCGATGTAAAAGCAGGAAACACTGTAGCAATTGTAGGTCCATCTGGCTCAGGTAAATCAACTATTGGCAGGCTTCTATTTCGCTTTTACGATGTTAATGATGGTGCACTTTTTATTGATGGACAAGACATCAGGGATGTAACGCAAGACAGCCTGCATCGTGCTATTGGTGTTGTGCCTCAAGATACAGTACTTTTTAATGATACAATTTTCTATAATATAGCCTACGGTCGTGAGAATGCATCGCAACATGAAGTTGTTCAAGCTGCAAAAGATGCACAGATACATGATTTTATCATGTCACTCCCGCAAGGGTATGAGTCATTAGTAGGAGAGCGTGGACTAAAGTTGTCGGGTGGTGAGAAACAACGTGTTGGTATTGCGCGAACTCTTCTAAAGGACCCACCAATTCTACTTCTAGATGAAGCTACGAGTGCCCTAGACAGCGAGACAGAACACGAAATTCAAGAAGCCCTTGAGCGTGCTGGAGAGGGTCGTACCGTCATTATGATTGCTCATCGTCTCTCAACAGTTGCCAATGCTGATGAGATTGTTTTCCTTGAGAATGGACGTGTCGTTGAAACGGGTAATCATGATCAACTCTTAAAAATGAGGGGGCGATACAGTAATTTATGGTCTTTACAGCAATCTGAATAGACGGAATGAAGAATTTTACAGCTTATTTTTATTAATTTTCATATTTGTGTTGATTATTAGAAAGTATTATAAGAATTAAATGGGAATAATAATACATGAATGATGGAATGAAAAAGCTCGAGGAAATTACTTCACATCTTCAAAATGAGGTATCACAGCTTAGCAATGAGATTTACTCTCAGCAAAAAGAAATCAATTCTCTAAAGTTAGAAATAAATAAGTTAAAAAATATAATTATTGATTTGGAAAATAATATTGAAAGTACAAATCAGAAACCTCCCCATTATTAATTTAATTGTTCTGGTATGAAAAATTTATTTGACGTAATCATAATTGGTGGCGGTGCTGCAGGTTTTATGAGTGCTATCCAGGCAGGAAGGCGGGGACGAAAGGTAATCATACTTGAGCGTTCAAAAAAATTTGGAGAAAAAATAAGAATATCTGGGGGTGGTAGATGTAATTTTACTAACCTCTATACCAATAAGAGTAATTTTATATCAGAAAATCCAAACTTTGTGATATCTGCCTTGAGTCAATATTCCAACCAGGATTTTATCGGGCTGGTTAAGCAATACAACATACGCTTTCATGAAAAAACATTAGGTCAGTTGTTCTGTGATGAAAGTTCTAAGTTGATTATCAATATGTTAATTGAGGAGTCAAAGAAAGCCGGGGTCATCTTACGAAATGAGATGAATGTGCATGAGGTTTTTAAAGAGGGGGATCTATTTTGTGTAAATATTGGAGTTGAAACCCTAAAATCAAAATCAGTTGTTGTAGCAACAGGAGGCTTATCAATTCCAAAAATGGGAGCAACAAATTTTGGTTACGAGCTAGCAAAAAAATTTGGGATAAAAATAGTTGATACAAATCCGGCTCTAGTTCCTCTAACATTTAGCGATAGCTTGCTTAAGAAATGCAAAGAACTATCAGGTGTATCTCTGGATGCTCTTGTATCTCATGGTAAGGAAAGTTTCAGAGAAGGAATGTTGTTTACTCATAGAGGCTTAAGTGGTCCATCAATTCTTCAGATATCATCATATTGGAGATTAGGAGATGGTATTTCCATTGATCTAGCTCCAAATATGGATACATATAGCTTTTTGATTGAACGAAAGGAAAAGACACCAAAACAATATATATCAAATATAATAGCTGAGATAATTCCAAAAAGGTTATCATTAAGTATTTGTTCTGAAGCTGAAATAACTGGAGTTATCTCAGATTATTCAAATAAGGTTTTGGAACAATTAAGTGAACAAATTAACAAATGGGTTGTCTATCCTAGTGGATCTGAAGGCTATCGTACTGCCGAAGTAACATTGGGTGGTGT
>JAYPSX010000031.1:0-10024 GCA_038133315.1 Hyphomicrobiales bacterium | reverse complement strand
TCAATTCTTGCTTTAGCTAATTCAAGTTCATCACTGCTCCCTGCAATCATCCAAAACATAGGCGCATTTTCACGGTTTTTTCCACCAAGAATTTCATACATTGGTTTATTTAGATGCTTGCCAATAAGATCATATAATGCACCATCAATAGCCGATTTTGCACTGTGGTTCGCTACCATGAGAGGTTCAATAAGATTGACTATCTCATCATTACTTGTGACTTCAATTCCTTCGAGTCTGTTTGCCATAAATTTCGTTGCAGCAACAAGACCTTCAACAGTTTCCCCTGTCATTGTTGGTGCTGATGATGCTTCACCCCAGCCAACATTTCCATCCGAATCTGTTACTTTTACAACTAAATTATCACATGTTTCAATCAGTATCCCAGACATTTTAATTGGCATTTTTAGCGGAATAGCAACAGCACATGCCTCAATTTTTGCAATCTTAAACATTCATATAACTCCTGTTATGTTGTCATTTTCTAAGTGGTGATAATAAGTCATCAATATTAGCATTTTCCAAATCATTGATAACACTAAATACTTCATCTAATTTTTTACTATCATGGTTTGGGCTTAAATCTCTGAATTTATCTTGTACTTCTTCAATAGACATTGGGCGTTCTTTTTCACCTCGCATGTGCTTCCCGTATAGTTCAACATCCTCATCATCTATTGTCATCGTAATCCTGCCTGGCCAAAATTCAGGATGAATAGCATCCAGATCATCAGCTTGTTTAATATCTGTTATTGATAATAATCTCCTAAATTCATCGGTCATACCTTTTTCCAGAACTACTGTAAAGGTTTGCATATCGGCTCTTTTTTCAGTTAAAGCTAAAGCTGCTGCAAAACAACCTGAAAATTGGGCATCAACGGGAGATTTTGGGTTACGTTTGAGCTCAATAGGAGAGCCACATAGTTGCACACCATAGGTAGGCATATCAATAACAATTTTACTAATCCTTTTGGTATCAATGTTATGTTTTTTTTGATAATCAATTACTAGATCAAGAGTTTGGTGATTATAACGACATAATGGAAATGGCTTAATGGCATTTTCGAGTGTTTCATAACTTTTACCAAGTGTTTTGGTTGCATTCTCTGGTATTGGTCTTAATGCATAGCCTTGGAGGAAACCTTGTTTGCCTTCAAATACTTCTGCTGCCCCAATAAAACCTGACTGAGCAAGTGTAGCTGCAATAAAACTTGAGTGGGTATTAATTCCTGGATGAGTCCTTTTGTTCCACGCTCCATTTACAACATATTGCATAGATCCCGCAGCTTGGGATCCATTTAATCCCATAGCATTGACAATTTGTTCTTCTGACATTTTCCTAGCACGACCAATTATTGCAGAACCTGAGAAAGTTGCACATGTTCCTGTTGGGTGGAAACCCATTTCGTGTGATGAATGAGGTCCTAATGCCATTGCTAACCTACAAGCAATTTCGTAACCAATTACAACAGAGGTTATTAATTCTTTACCTGTAAGGTTATTTTCTTCTCCAGCAGCTAGGGCACAATTTACAACACTCCCACCGGCATGAATCACGCCTTTCGCATGGTGATTATCATAATCCAAACTATGTGCCATTGAAGCATTTGCAAACGATGCCCATTCGGGAGCCATCTGTTCACCAGTAGCCAATACAGTCGCACCTTTCGCGTTTCTATTGATTGTTCTTATACCATCAAGTATTGAGGGACCAGATTCCATCCACTCATAGCCACCAATATCATTTCCCATTATATCAAGAATTAATTTTTTGACATGATCAACGACATTATCAGGTAGATCATCATATGTTAGTTCTTTTGTATATTTTGCGTATTTTTGAGCTATATCCATGTGTGTTCCTTCCAGAAATCCTATGATTACAAGAATTCAATTTTTACAACAATTCAACTTCTTGTCAATAGAGCTCAATTTTCTCTGTAGCTTTAATTTTTTTAATGAAAACTTATTACTCTATGCTAAAGTGATTTTGTTTTTAAATTGAATTTATTTTCTAAATGGCAAAGTTAAATCAAATAAATGTAGCAGTAATTGGCGCTGGATGGGTTGGGGGTATAAGAGCAGCAGCTTGTCGCAAAAATCCTCTAATTGACAAGTTATCTATTGCAGAAATAGATGAACGGAGAGTGGAAGAACTCAAAAAAGAGGTAAAGCCTGATCTAATTACTAATGATTGGAGAGAACTTGCAGATGACCCAGATATTGATGCTATTGTCATTTCTATGACACCAGAAACAGTTCGTTTCCCAATCGTGATGGAATGTTTGGAAAAAGGGAAACATGTTTTTGTAGAAAAGCCTATCGCGCCAACAATTGCAGAAACTGATCAAGCACTTGAACTCGCAACTAGAAATAACCTAAAAATGACTGTTGGTTATTCAAGAAGGTTTGACCCAAGGTATGCATATATCAATAAAGCGTTAAAGGGGGGACTTATAGGTGATCCTGTCACTTGTCTTATTTCAAGGAACTCAACAAGAGAACTGGGTGAAAAGATTACTGGAAGATCAAAAATGTCACCTACTTCAATAGCTGGTGTGCACGATTTAGATTTTGTCCTTTGGGCCATGCAGCCAAGAAAACCAATTAGAGTATATTCCCAAACTTCAGGCAAATTGTTTTCAAGAAAAAGTGATACTCCAGATCATCAATGGGTTATGATTACAATGGATGATGGAACAACAATCACAATCGGAATTGGTTGGATTCTTCCAATTGGTTACCCTAATTATGTACAAGCATTCATAGAAATTGTTGGGACTGATGGTACACTTACAATTGATGACTCACATAAGGACATACAGCTTAATACAACAAAGGATGGAATCAGGTATCCTCTATCATCAATGCCAGGCGAACAAATAGACCATGTTTTTGCAGGTTCAATGCACGAAGAGATAAATCATTTCATAAATTCAATAGTTTTCGATACTCCAGTCATGGTAACGGCAGAAGAAGCCAAATTAGTGATGCAAGTCTATCAAGCTGCTGACTTATCGGTTGAGCTTGGTGAACCAGTTTCTTTGCCAAGGAATGATTTTGTATAACTCTAAACAGGATAGAATACTAGATGACTTCATTATTAAGTACAATAGATTGGGTTGTTGTCCTGCAAATAGTTTGGATTGATCTCATACTAAGTGGAGATAATGCCATTGTAATAGCTCTTGCTTGTAGAGGATTACCTGAAAACCAAAAAAGAATTGGTATGGTCTTTGGCGTAGCTACCGCAATATTACTTAGGATTATTTTTGCAAGTATAGTCACTTTAATCTTAGATGTGCCATACATTAGGACTGTTGGTGGAGTTCTATTGATATGGATCGCAATAAAATTAATTTTACCTGAAGAAGAAGAGCATCATCAGAACAAAGGTGGAGAAAAAACATTAACAAAAGTGATATTTACAATCGCGGTAGCTGATGCAGCAATGAGTTTAGATAATGTCCTTGCAATTGCAGCGGCAGCGCATGGATCAATTTCACTTATTATTTTTGGCATAGTTTTAGCAATTCCTCTTTTATTTATTGGAAGTTCTTTCTTATTGAATATTTTTACAAGGTATCCAATACTTATTTGGTTTGGTGGAGGACTATTAGGTTGGATTTCCGGTCATCTATTATTTACAGATATCGGTACCCAAGCTATATTTGCATTTATGAATGAAGAAAATGGTTTCATTGGATCTGTGGCTTGCGCTGTTCTTGTTATTGTCACAGCACGCATATTAACGAAGAGAAGAAGAAAGGAAATTTAGATATGGTATTAAACAGTGATGTAATTGAGAGAGCGGCTTGGGTAGGACCTGAAATACAAAACTCAAATGAATGGTTGTTTCATCTCAGTGAGGCAGAACTGCAAGAAATAGACGATGCCCTAAGAAACATCAAAAAAAATGATATTAAGATACCATTTAACAAAGAGGACTTTGCGCTGCCAACATTATCAAAAAAAATTCATTCATTATATGATATCTTAGAAAACCAGCTTGGTTTCATCCTGATAAGAGGAATTGACAGAGATAAATATACTGATGAAGAGTGTGAACTTATTTATTGGGGGATTGGTATCCATTTGGGTAAACCTGTTTCTCAAAATACAAGAGGCCACTTACTTGGACATGTTACAGATGAAGGAAAATCTATATCAGATCCTACAACTAGAATGTATCAGACCAAACTCAAAATGGACTTCCATTCCGACCAGTTACCAGTGGATGTGGTTGGTTTATTTTGTCAAAGAAAAGCTAAAAAAGGAGGGGCAAGTTATTTAGTATCAGCACTTACCATTTATAATGTCTTGAAAAAAGAAAGACCTGATCTAATTGAAGTATTACATCAGCCGTTTAATCTTGATTGGAGAGGGGAGAACCCTGAAGGGGAACAACCATGGTATACATGCCCTATGTTCAGCTACCATGATGGTAAACTAACATCAAGAATTACATCAAGAGCATTTTTTGAGTCTGTTGTAAGGCATGGCGAGCACCTTGCTCTAACAGATCTCCAAAGAGAAGCATTGGATGTTGTGCAAGAAATAAGTGAACGGGAATCTCTCAGATTATCTATGGGATTCCAACAAGGAGATATTCAGTTTATTAATAATCACCAAATATTGCATGCCAGAGAGGATTATGAAGATTATGATGATCCAAAATTAAAAAGGCACTTACTCCGCATGTGGATATCATTTCCAGCAGAATACAGGAGAAGCTTAGCGCCTGAGCTTATGGAAAGATACTCATATGTAGAGAGCGGTGGAATACCTAAAAGAGCGGTAGTATGATTATATCAGGCAACAGTTATAAGAAAAGACAGATAGGTGTCGGTGTAATCGGTTCAGGTAGGATTGGAACACATAGAGCAAAACTTGCTGCTCTTCATTCAGCAGTAAAATATCTCGTAGTTTCTGATGTAAATGAGTCATCTGCAGAAAAATTAGCAAAATCAACTAATGCAAATGGATTTACAACGGATAACCATGAAGTAATTAACGATCCTAATGTTGATGTAATAATTGTATCAACCCCAGAGGATGAGCACAGAGAGTCTGTAGAGGCGGCTATTAATGCAGGCAAGTCAGTTCTGGTTGAAAAACCACTTGCACTAACAATTGAAGATGGTGACAGGCTATCAAAGTTAGCAGAAGAAAAAGGAGTTGATCTGAGGATTGGCTATTCGCAAAGATTTCTTCAAAAATATTTTGTAGCTCATGATGAGATTTCAAGAGGAAAATTGGGTCCTATCCTGGGAGGAATGACACGCGTTTACAATACAAGAACAAATATGCTTGAAATACTTAAAAGATGTCCGGAGGCAACACCTATACTTGATATAATAACATATAATGTTGATTATATAGGCTGGTGTTTGGGCCCAGATGTATCACCTGTAGAAGTCCAAGCCATGGGGCATGGGACTATCTTTCGAGATCAAGGTTATGACGTAGATGACATAAGCTTGACTATGGTAAAATATTCAACAGGTGCCGTATTCTCATTTGATATTTGTTATGCGCTACCAGGAGGTTTTCCAACAACTGGACAAAGTGTAAGACTTGAGATTATGGGTCGAGATGGAGTAATTTTAATTGATGACGATCATAGGGACCAAATTTTATATTCAGAGCATGGTTATAGTAATGCTTATGCTGAAGACCAAAAGTTAAAACTTGCTTTTTTGGGAAGTAGATCATCGGGTGAGTGGGCTGATGGAATTATGTTCGGAAGAATAGCCGATGAAACTAAAGAATGGCTAGATGCACAGTCAACAGGCTCCAAATGCCACCTAACAACAGCTAAAGAAGCAAGACAGACATTAGCTGTGACTTTAGCCATGGCTGAGGCATCAGAAACGGGTCAACCGGTTCCATTAGCTAATATTTAATTATATTAATAATTTATTTTACTTTGGTTCTTCCCAACCTTCTTGTTTCAATTCATCCATTGCTTCAAGCATACAAGTTACACTATATGTGAGAACCATAGCTCCACCTGGGTTGACGCAAACCATTAAAGCTTCAGCAATTTCTTCTGGAGCCAATCCTAATTTTAGGCCTTTTTTTATGTGTGCTTTTAAGTGTTGTTGGTTATGAGGATTTGATCCTTTTACAGCAAGTGCAATTATATGAAATAATTCGTGCATTTTTTCATCAAATATTTTTGTTTTCTGTCTTATTTCATGGTCTAAATCTAACATTATTTGCACATATTCAGGAAATTTTTCAGCTAGCCACTCGTGAGCTGGGTAGACATGGCTGCGCCTTTCAGCAAAAGTTTTCGATAAGTCATTTCTTTTTTTATTATTTGTCATCTGTTATCCTTATTATTTTAAGAAAGGTAAAATATTTTTGCTTAATATTTTTTCTTTTTCTACCTTTGTTAGGAGACTTGAATTATTAATAAAATCAACCGGGTATGGCTCCCCCATATCTGCGGGATAGTCACTTCCAAGAAAAATTCTATCTATGCCTGCAATATCTATTAAGTTTCTTAATCCATCCTCAGAATGTGTTATGGTATCGTAGTAGAAATTTTTTAAATATTCTGATGGGAGCGATGAAATATTCATTTTAGCCTCAGCTCTTACTTTATATCCATGATCAAAGCGTCCAACTCCTTGTCTAATAAAGCCACCCCCGTGGGCAAAGCATAAGTTTAAGTCTGGCAACTTATCCAATATGCCTCCAAAAATGATATTTGCCATAGCAACAGTTGTTTCAAGTGGGTTCCCAATGAGATTCCTTAGATGATAATTTTTTAGCCATGAATTTGCCCTGCCCCTCGTGGGATGGAAAAAAAAAAGACATTTCAATTTATTGGCAGCCTCTAGGATCGGATATAGTTTATCGTTATCCCAATCCATTCCGTTGATATTTGTGGCAACCATTGCACCCATCATCTTTTTCGACACTACACACCTCTCTAATTCATAAATTGATGCATCTGTATCCTGCAAAGGTAAAAAACATAGTGACTGAAACCTATCGTTATCTATATTTGCATAGTCTGAGATATCATCATTTACATCTGTCGCATAAGATTTGGCATTTACATTGTCAAGTTTATGCCAATGCATTAATGGGCTCATACTTAGAACATGAACATCTACATTCCTTTGATTCATTGAGTTTAATCTATCTTGTGGGGTTTCCATCTTTCTTGGCCAAGGCAATGCCATTGTTTCACCACCATAGGATGTTGTCAGTTTTTCATTTTGATCTCGAGAAAACTCTACCCCATGCCAATTTCCACCTTTATTTGCAACTTTTACAGCTTCTCTTGGAGCAACATGAGTGTGCATATCAATCTTAGTAACCATAATTAAAAAACTCCTTCAAATATAAATAGATAATTATAAAAACTTATTCTTTCTTTTTGATGATGGTAAAATACTAAGTTTTGTTCTGTACTTGGCAACAGTCCTTCTAGCAATTTTTATATCATAACCTTCTAATAATCTTACTATTTTATCATCAGATAAAATATCATCTTGTTTTTCATTTTTTATCAATTCTTTTATTCTGTTTTCTATAGTTTTGGATGATATTTCTTCGTTAGAGTTTTTCTTTGAGATCCCTGAGTCAAAGAAATATTTCATTTCGAAGGTTCCGCGGGGTGTTTGAATAAATTTATTTTGTATTGATCTACTAATTGTTGAGATATGTAGATTTGTAATTTTAGCAATTTTATCCAGATTTAATGGTTTCATGAAATTAATGCCATTCTCAAGAAAATCACGTTGTTGTAACATAACCTCGTATGCAACTTTTAATAATGTTTTTTGTCTCTGAGCTATGCTGCTCAAAATCATTTTTGCTTCTGTGTAATGATCATATAAAAAGTCGTTCTTTTTAACTTTATTCTGAATTATATCAGTATAAGTCTCATCAATAATTATATTAGAAAAATAATTTTGAGTTAATTTAATGGCATACATACCACTTTCGTTTTTTTTAATCACTATATCAGGTGTAATTACTTCAAGTGTATCTTTCGAATAATTAAGTCCTGGTTTAGGATTGCATTTTCTAATTATCTTGATTAACTCAAAAAGTTCTTCTTTTGAAATATTCATTATTTGCAGTATTTTCTTAAAATTATCATCTGCAAGTAATTGTATATGATCGAGTAGATGACTTAATTTTTTATTTAATAGATTTTTTTCGGTGAGTTGCAATGAAAGGCATTCTTTAAGTGATCTTGAAAAAACACCAGTTGGTTCAAAACTCTGAAGTTTTGTTAAAACTGAGTTATAAAAATCAAGATCAATACCAAGTGTTTGGCAAATTTTTTCTTCTTTTTCTGCAATATACCCTGCGTCATCAAGTGTATTGATTAAATAATTTGAAATTATCTTTTCTGTGGCATTAAGATTAGAAATTGCAAGCTGATCAATAAGATGCTCTTTTAATGACATTGAATAACTGACATTATTTAACATGTCTAAATCGAGAGAATTTCTTGTATATTTATCTGTAAATGGTTGGACTTGAAGATCGTCCTTTGCTGAAGATTCTTTTTCAATAAGAAGTGGGTTATCTTCTATTTTTTTTTCAAGAAAATTTTCAAGTTCAGCATTGTTCAAACTCAATAATTTTATTGTAAGTTGAGCCTGAGGTGAGAGACTTTGAACTTGGTTTAATTTAGTTAAATTTGTTAGTCCAAGGCTCATATTATCCAACTAAATATTAAAGTCATTCCCTAAGTAAACTCTTTTTGCATCATCACTATTTAGTATTTCATCAGGTGATCCACTTATCAAAATTCTGCCCTCGTAAATAAGATAAGCTTTATCAATTAAACTTAGTGTATCTCTAACATTATGGTCTGTAATTATAATACCAATATTGTTCTCACTTAATGATTGTATAATTTTTTTAATTTCTTCGATTGCGATTGGATCAACGCCAGAAAAAGGTTCATCCATTAGAATATATTTAGGCTGCGTGGCTATAGATCTTGCAATTTCTACTCTCCTCCTTTCGCCCCCCGAAAGCACGCGTGCTGAACTTTTTTGTATTTTTTCGAGTCCAAATATTTCAATTAATTTTTCAAGTTTTATTTTTCTAAGTTTACTATTCTTCTCGCTGATTTCTAAAACACAATTTATATTATCTCTAACATTCATACCTCTAAATATTGAAGGCTCTTGAGGCAAGTAACTTATACCTAATCGAGCCCTGCTATACATCGCTAATTTAGTAATATCATGCCCGTCTAATTTGATTTGCCCACTATTTGGCTTGATAAGTCCCATGATTATATAAAATAAGGTTGTCTTACCTGCACCATTTGGTCCCAACAAACCAATAATCTCACCGGGATTAATGGACATAGATATTTTATTGATAACATTCTTATTATTATAATCTTTCACAATATCTTCAATGTTGAGTGCATCGGTTATCATAAGATTCTCATTTTAATTATTAGGTGTAATGAATGCTCTTACTCTTTCATCAGATTTCATTGTAATACGCATAGTATTGAGATCGACAAATACTTCTTCGGCTTTAATATTATTTCCCTCATTCTTACTAATCAAAACCTCTTTTTTCAAATGTAATGAATTTGTATTCAAATCATATTCTGCAATCTGGCTTGTTATAAGCTGATCATCAAACTCAATTAGAACATTACCATCACAATATATTCTGACAATTTCAATATCATTACTTATTTCAACCAAATTGTAAAAGAGCTCCAAATAATCGGTTGTTAGAGATATATCTTCATTTATCACTCTTACTTTTCCTTCCATTAGTACTTTCTTCTCATTATGAATGATTTCAAGAGAGCTCGCCTCTATACTTATTGGAGAGTTGTTTAGTTTTAAAAAACTGTGTTGAGATGCGAGTGAATTATTTGGAACATAAAAAAATAGAATAATTAGCAATAATAATTTTCTTAAGATAATTGACACGAGCTTATTTCCTTGAGTTTAAGATTTACACCATTGGTGAATTTTATCTTATTACCGTTATCACTTATTTCAAATTCTTT
>JAYPSX010000030.1:0-10085 GCA_038133315.1 Hyphomicrobiales bacterium | reverse complement strand
CTCCCCTTCTCTCTTTTTGTATAATATTTTGATATATTCTACCACTGGTTATATTATCATATTTACTCGCCGAAACTCCTGTAAACCTCTCATAATGACCAAGGTCAAGGTCAGTTTCAGCTCCATCATCTGTTACAAAAACCTCTCCATGTTGCATGGGATTCATTGTACCCGGATCAACATTCAAGTATGGATCAAGTTTTCGTAATCGGACTGTATAACCATGTGATTGAAGGAGTGCACCCAGTGATGCTGAGGATAGACCTTTTCCTAATGAAGATACCACACCACCTGTTACAAAAATAAAACGTGTCATGGAATTATAAAATAACAAAAATACTTAAAATGTAAAATGCTAATTTAATATATCAAACAAAAACTATTAATTAAGGATTGGAACAGCAATGTCGGGTGTATTGTCAGTATCAGTATTAATCAAATCTTTTGGATCAAGATCTTCTGATACACGATCAATGATAGATTGAGAGTTATATGAGTTTATGATAGAAAGGCTTAGTGAAGTAATAAAAAAAACTACCCCCAATATAATTGTAATCCTTACTAACCCACTAGCTTGCCCGCGTCCTTTGAGAAACCCTGAGAGTCCTCCCCCAGAACCACCGCCTCCACCAATACCTAAGGCCCCTCCTTCTGATCTTTGAAGAAGAATAGCGCCAATAAGGACAATAGCTATTGCAAGATGGAATAATAATATTAATGAGCTCATAATTACCTCGTAAATAATATTAATTACTATAATTCTGAAAAATTAACAATATTTAAAAACTAAATTGAATTAATAATTTTTGAAAATTGCGTAGAGTCTAATGATGCACCGCCAACAAGGACTCCTCCAATATTTGAGGTTGACAAGATATCTTTTGAATTAGAGTTGTTCACAGAACCACCATATAAACATCTAGGTATATTATTTTTATCCGAGATTAGTGAATTTAATGAAGAAAATATACAATCATACATCTCAATAATATCATTTATAGAAGCTGTATTTCCTGTTCCAATAGCCCAAATTGGCTCGTAAGCAATAATTGTATTATCTCTTGTAACAACTTCAGGAAGAGATTCCTCTAGTTGAGTTCTTACAAAATTAAATTGGTCTCCCTTTTCCCTATGATATTCACTTTCACCTACGCATATAATGGGGATTAGATTATTCCTATGAGCTGCTTCAGCTTTTAGTCTAATTATCTCATTTGTATAATTATACGACATCCTTGTTTCAGAGTGCCCAACAATTACAAATTTTGCATTAATATCCTCAATCATAGGAGCAGAAATAGCGCTTGTGTGAGCTCCATAATCTTCAAAATGACAATCTTGAGCGCCAATAAATATTCCTGAGTTCTCAGTTAATTTTGTAAAACTTTCTAATAGCGTGAATGGAGGGAATAAAATCACGTTTGATTTACTCAAATTTGTGACTTTCTGAAGTAAATTATCTATTTCCTTTTTGGAATCAATTAGGCCGTTCATCTTCCAATTACCTGCAATAATTGGCAAATCTGTATTAAGAATCATTTTACGCCCTCAACTCTATAAATAAACATGCATATACTCACAATAAAATAATAGAAATTTTATATATATTACCTTATATTACCGACATGAACAAATACGGAATGATTGTGAGTAATTTAAAATGTTAAATACATTAAGAAAGTCTGTTGCAGGACCATTTGTAAAATTATTGATAGGTATATTAATCTTAAGTTTTGCAGTCTGGGGAATTCAAGACATTTTTGGAAACTACAAGAATTCTGTTGCAATAGAAATCGATGGAAATGAGATAAGTCTTGATGAATTGGTAAATGAATATAATTATCAATTATCAACGATCAGTTCACAATTAAACAAACAAATCTCATTCGATGAGTCTATGGCACTTGGTATTGATAAAATAGCAATTGAAAATTTGATACGTAAAATGATTTTACAAATCGAGCTAAATAAATATGGAATTAATATACCAGAAGAATTCATTGCGCAAAAAATTGTTAATGATGATGCATTCAAATCTGATGGAGTTTTTAATAAAGCAAGATATAGACAATTGTTATCATTTTCTGGTTATACTGAAGAGAGTTTTCTGATCAGTGAGCTGAACGCTAATAAACAAAATCAGCTGTACAGTTTAATTGCCAACAAAAACTACATACCTAACACATTACTTGATATTATAAACGATTATAATTCTACAGAAAAAGTCATAAATTATATTGAAATACCTAAAAAAAATATTTCTGTAAAAACGCCATCTGAGAAAGAACTATTAGAATTTTATGACAAGTTTCAAAATGGTTACAGAAAATCCGAGACAAGAGATTTTGATGCCCTAATCCTAAATGCTGATAGTTTGAAAAATAATATTTCAGTTTCACAAACAGAAATTCAAAATTATTATAATGAAAACATTGATAGCTTCAAAGTTGAAGAAACGAGAGATGTTTATCAATTCTTTTTTGATGATTTAATTACTGCAGAAGAATTTTTAGCAGAATCTAAAAGTGTTAGCTTTGAGATACTTCTTGACTCATATAATTTATCTAAAAGCGATGATTACCTAGGAAATATCCGCAAGGATGATATTTTAGACTCGGATCTCGCTGAGATAGCATTTAATATTGATGCTAAAACATTCAGTAATCCAATTGATGGACTACTTGGTCTATCTATTGTTTATATTGATGAGATATACGAAGGGTCTACTCCACCATTAAAGGAGTTAGCGTCAACGATTGAAGAAGAACTTAAACTTGAGGCAGCTCTTAATCTTATAGATGACATATTCTTTTCAATTGAAGATGACTTCCTCTCAGGTATGCAAATGCAGGAAGTTGCAGATAAAAACAAAATAAACCTCACCAACTTTGCAAAAATTGATATAAATGGCAAAGACTTCGATAACAATGACATCAAAGTAATACAAAATGATGAATTACTACAAAGATTATTTAATTCAGATATTGGAGATTTTATTGAGGCAGTAGAAACCGAAGATAGTTACATTTGGATAAAATTAAATGCAATAAATGAACCATTTATCAGATCTTTCAAAGATGTACGTGATTTAGTTACAACAGATATGATTAAACAGAGACTTAATAAGAAAGAACAAGAAATTATAGAAGACATCGAAGAAGCTTTAATAAATAATAATTTATCCAAAGAAATACGTGAATCACTTAATATTGAAATAAAAAGATCAGAACCATTTAGCAGAAACAAACCTATTATGGAGTTTAGCCAAGACTTTAATGATAGGATATTAAGTGCAGATATGAATGAAACAATTATTGGAAAATCACCTGATGAAATCTTAATTGGGAAAGTTGTTGAGATAATTCCAAGTAAAAGTATTGCATTAACAAGAGATAATGAACAAGTTGAAGGGCTTGATTACCAAATAAGAACTGATCTTTTTGAACAATTTTTGTCATCGCTAGAAGAGACTTATGATGTCACACT
This sequence comes from Hyphomicrobiales bacterium, assembly GCA_038133315.1. Lineage (GTDB taxonomy): Bacteria > Pseudomonadota > Alphaproteobacteria > Rhizobiales > TMED25 > TMED25. The sequence goes on along the minus strand of JAYPSX010000030.1, from coordinate 6,599 downwards.
CTTCCAAGGAAACATTGATAAACTATTTAATTCACAAAATCAGTAAACGCAGATGAATCCATCTGAAAAATTATATAATAAGAAAAACTCTCAGGTTATTTGGAAAACGATAATTTCAGATACAATAACACCTGTATCGATCATGATGAGACTAAAAGATCATTCTAATACTTTTTTGTTAGAGTCTGTTGAGGGTGGTACAAAAAGAGGTCGTCATTCCATTATAGGTCTCAAACCTGACTTGTGGTGGAAATCAGAGGCCGATAAATCCTTTATAAAACAGCCTGAAATAGGTAATTTTGTTCCTACAAAAAAAAGTCCATTTGAGTCATTAAATGAATTATTGAATGACTCACTTATAGATTTACCTAAAACTTTACCTAGAATGAGTGCAGGTGTTTTTGGATATATTGGCTATGATAATGTAAGATTAATAGAAAACATATCAGAAGAATTATTTTCTAAAAGTGATTTTCCGGACTCGTTATTGATGAGACCATCCTTAATTATTGTATTTGATAATCTCAAAGATGAGTTATCAATTGTTTCAACATTAAGACACAAGGAAGGAGTTGATTTCAGACAAGCAAAACTTGAATCAGAAAATGCCATAGACTCAATCTTGCAATTAATAAAAGAGCCCTTAACAAATAACACAATTAATATTACCCAAAATGAAATAAAAATTGAGTCCAATACAACCAAATCTGAATACCTTAAAATGGTACAGAAAGCAAAAAACTACATCTACGAAGGTGACATATTTCAAGTCGTATTAAGTCAAAAATTTTCCTCTATTTTTGAACTACCAGCATTTGAACTTTACCGTTCATTGAGGCGAATAAATCCTTCTCCATTCCTTTTTTATCTAAATTTTGATGATTTTTCTGTGGTCGGATCCAGTCCTGAGATTTTAATTCGAATGCTTGATGGAGAAGTTACTGTTAGACCTATTGCAGGCACAAGACCTAGAGGTGTTACTGATGAAGAGGATAATAATTACAAGACTTCTCTCCTTAATGACCCAAAAGAATTAGCCGAGCATCTAATGTTGTTAGATTTAGGGAGAAATGATGTCGGAAAGGTGTCAGAATTTGGGTCAGTAAAAGTTACAAACAAATTCTTTGTTGAATTATATAGCCATGTAATGCACATAGTGTCCAATGTAGTCGGTAAATTAGATAAAAAATATAATATTATAGATGTTCTTAAAGCAGGATTTCCAGCTGGTACTGTGTCTGGCGCTCCTAAAATACGTGCAATGCAGATTATTGATGAACTCGAAAAAGAAAAGCGTGGGATTTATGCAGGCTGCGTTGGTTATTTTTCAGCAACTGGAGATATGGACAACTGCATCACATTGAGGACCGCCGTAATAAAAAATGGAGTGATGCATGTTCAAGCTGGGGCAGGAATTGTTGCGGACTCCATACCAGAAAATGAGTATGAGGAATGTAGATCCAAAGCAAAGGCTCTATTTAATGCAGCTCAAGATGCGCTTAACATAAATAATGGCAAAAATTAAAAATGATTTTAATTATAGATAATTATGACAGCTTTACTTATAATATTGTACAATATGTAGGTTCGTTAGGGTTTCAAATGGAGGTACATAGAAATGATAAAATTGCCATTGAAGAAATAAATTCATCCATTTCTCATATAATTGTATCTCCCGGACCTTGCACACCTGATGATGCAGGTATATCTGTTGAAATTATCCAAAATTATCATGATAAGATCCCTATTTTAGGCATATGTTTGGGGCATCAGGCCATTGGGCAGGCTTTTGGCTCGAAAATTATAAAAGCCAAAAACTTAATGCATGGTAAAACTGATCTTATTGAACATACACAGAGCCCTATTTTCAAAAAAATTGACACAGAATTCATAGCAACAAGATATCATTCACTCATCATAGAAGAAGAAAGCTTGGTGAGTGACCTACAAATAGACGCACGATCTAAAAATGATAATTATATTATGTCAGTTTCGCATAAAACTAGCCCAACTTATGGTATACAGTTTCATCCAGAAAGCATTGAAACACCACATGGTATTCAAATTCTTGAGAATTTTCTAAATATATGAATAAAAAATAATGGTAAAAAATATTGAATACATCGAGAAGTTATCTTCAGGATTTAATATGGACACTAAAGAAAGTTATTTGCTTTTTCTAGATATTATGTCTGGGAGTATTAATACTAATGAAATAATTAAAATATTGACAGCACTTAAGGTGAAGGGTGAAACAACTGATGAAATTACTGGGGCTGTTATGGCAATTAGAGAAAAAATGGTTCATTTTGAAGCGCCAGATAATACCATTGACATTGTGGGAACAGGCGGAGATGGCCTTAACACTCTAAATATCTCAACAGCATCCGCAATAGTAGTTGCAAGTTTAGGCATCAAAGTTGCCAAACATGGGAATAGATCCGTATCATCTCTATCTGGTGCATCCGATATACTTACAGAATTAGGAGTTAACATAAATATTAGCGCTGATTCTGCTATCAAATGTCTAAATGATATTGATATTTGCTTTATGTTTGCACCGTTATATCATAGCAGTTTTAAACATGTAGCTGAAGCGAGATCTCAATTGAAAACTAGAACAATTTTTAATATTTTAGGTCCATTATGTAATCCAGCAAATGTAAAAAATCATTTGATCGGTGCATATGATAAGAAACTTTTATTACCAATGTCCCAAGTACTTAAGAACTTAGGCTCGAATAATTCATGGCTTTTACATAGTAACGATGGATTAGATGAAATATCAATATCAGATAAAACCAGCGTTGCAAAATTACATAATGGTAAAATCATTGAGGACATAATTAATCCTAAAAAACATGCAATTACCCCTGCTCCAATCAGTAAAATTATTGGAAAAGATCCAAAATATAATGCCAAAGAATTATTGAAAGTATTAAACGGCGAACCAAATGCAAATGCGTACAGAGATATTATTCTAATTAATTCAGCCGCTGCAATTCTTATAACCGGTAATTGTCATGATTTGAATGAAGGTATTAATATGGCTTCAGTAGCTATTGACTCAAAAGCAGCACTCAAAAAAGTTGATGAATTAAAAGCAGTCACAAATAAATTAAGTGAATAACTATGAGTTCCATCTTAAAAAAAATTTCTAATTATAAAAGACAAGAAGTTACTAAATGTAAATCTGAAATTCCATTGCCCTCTATGATAAAGATGGCATTGGATAGTAACTATATTCAAAGACCTTTCTATAACACTCTTAAAGAAAAAGTATCAATGAATATGACTCCACTGATATGTGAAATTAAAAAAGCAAGCCCATCTCGTGGGATAATTAGAGAAGATTTTAATGTCGAGAAGATAGCAATTGATTACACTCAGTCAGGCGCCACTTGTATTTCGGTTTTAACTGATTACCCATCTTTTATGGGAAAAAACGAGTATCTTAAAATTGTAAGAGATTCCTCCCCCCTCCCGATACTAAGAAAAGATTTTTTTCTTGACCCATATCAAGTATATGAAACAAAATATTTGGGTGGAGACTGTATTTTAATTATTTTAGCTATGCTTGATGACATCACAGCAAAAACACTCTACGAAATTGCAGAAAAAATAGGCCTTGATAGTATTTTTGAGGTCCATAATGAAAACGAATTTGATAGGGCCGTTAAATTAAACGCTAAACTAATAGGGATTAACAATAGAGATTTACATTCATTCAAAACAGACATTAATAATACGATAAAATTAGCTCACAAATTTAATAAAAAGCATATGATAATATCTGAAAGTGGAATTTTTAGTAACAGTGACATCAAATTATTGAAAAAGCATGGCGTTCAAAGTTTTTTAATTGGTGAAAGTATAATGAAATCTGATAATATTCAAGATGCTATAAGAGGCCTGCTTAATGAATAGCTTTTCACACATCAACAACAAAGGAGATGCTAATATCGTCGATATTAGTGACAAACAAAAAACAAAAAGAATTGCAATAGCAAGAGGTATCGTTAATCTTGCTAAAGATACTCTAGAACTGATAAAAAATGATAAATTAAAAAAGGGAGATGTATTAGCAACCGCAAGAATTGCTGGTATTATGGCCTCAAAACAAACTCCTAATCTAATACCTTTGTGTCATAATATTAATATTGAATTCGTAAAAGTAGAATTTGATCTTGATGATAAAAATAATCAAATAATTGTTAATTCAGAATGCCATACAACAGAAAAAACAGGCGTTGAAATGGAAGCTTTATTATCATGTTCAATCACGTGCCTAACTATTTATGATATGATAAAATCAGTTGATAAAGAAGCTTCAATTAAAGAGGTAAAACTTGTTTTTAAATCAGGCGGAAAATCAGGAATATTCGAGAGAACATGAGTCTATTAAATTTAGAAAAAGCAATTAATACCTGTTTAAACGATATCCAATATAAAGAAACAACAAAGATTAAACTATCAGATTCATTACACAGAGTTATCGCAGAAGATCTTTTTGCAAATAAGAATTCACCTCCACACAATATCTCAGCGATGGACGGATATGCCCTTCATTGCAATGAAAATGATATGAAGGGATCTGTATTAAGTGTTGTTGGCAAAGTACCAGCTGGGAAAAGATTCTTAAAAACAATTCATAAAGATGAAGCAATTCGAGTTTTTACAGGAAGCAGGATTCCGGATTATCTAAATACTGTTGTAATTCAAGAAAACGTGTCAGAAATGAATAATAAAATCACAATTAATGAAAAAATTGAAGCTCATCAGCACATAAGGAAAAAGGGGTTTGATTTCCAAAAGGGAGATAAATTAATTGAAGATGGTACAAGGCTTGAACCAAGACACATTTCTCTTGCTGCGTCTATGAACCACACATCAATCCTTGTTTATAAAAAACCTTCAGTTGCGATAATATCATCTGGTGATGAACTAGTGAGACCTGGTACAAAATTTGCAAATGAAAAAATCATAAGCTCAAACAGTTATGGAATTAGAGCTTATGTAGAAAAACTTGGCGGTATTGCGATAGATATTGGTATTGCAAAAGATACAAAAGAGGATATTCAAAAAAAAATACATAAAGCTAGGGGAGCAGATATAATTTTAACCATAGGTGGAGCCAGTGTAGGAGAATTTGATTTAATCAAAGAAAGCATAAGGGATGAACTAGACCTTAAATTTTGGAAAATTGCTATGAGACCCGGAAAGCCATTAATTTATGGCCACCTTAATAATTCTAAATTTCTTGGGCTACCTGGAAATCCTGTATCTGCATTAGTTTGTTGCCAATTATTTTTAAAGCCAATGTTACTAAAAATGCAAAATATAGACCATTCAACAACTTTAACTAAAGCTAAACTAAAAAAAGACCTCAAACAGAACGATGAACGACAAGATTATATAAGGGCTTACTCTGAAAATGGAGTTGTAGATTATCATTATATACAAGACTCATCGTCATTAAGCGTACTCGGCAGATCTAATGTCTACATTGTAAGAAAACCTTTCGCTGAAGCATTAAAAGCTGGAGAATTCGTAGATATATTAGAAATTGATACATAAATTTAACAATTATTAACTTTATACTTGTAGAACATAAAAAGAACATATAAAATGTTCTTGTTTTGTGCATCAAAATTGGAGTTGTAAATATGTTAACACAAAAACAATTCGAACTACTTAAATATATAAATCAAAGAATTACAGAAAATGGAATACCACCATCGTATGATGAAATGAAACAAGCTGTAAATCTTCATTCAAAATCCGGAATACATAGATTAATAAATGCCCTAGAAGAAAGGGGTTTTATTAGAAGATTACCAAATAGAGCTCGCGCACTTGAAATATTAAAATACCCATCCAACACTAATAATCCGTTTAACTCTAGTCAAAAAACATCAAATGACATCCGCGATAATACACACGAATCATTACTACAAATCCCAATAATGGGTAAAATAGCAGCAGGCTCGCCTATTTCCGCAATACAAGAAAAGATTGATGATATAAATTTCCCAAAGGATATGTTGAGTAATGATGAACATTATGCGCTGCAAATTAGAGGAGACTCTATGATTGAATCCGGCATTTTCGACGGAGATACAGTTATAATCAAAAAGTGTGTACAAGCAGAAAATGGAGATATCGTTGTTGCATTAATTGATGACGAAGAAGCTACACTCAAAAGATTAAGAAAAAAGGGTGATATTATCGCTCTAGAACCATCTAATCAAAATTATGAAACAAAAATTTATTCTTCTGAAAGAGTTAAAATACAGGGGTGTTTGGTAAGCCTAATTAGAAACTACCACTGATCAACGCAGATAGAATGAATAAGGTAATCACAAGATTTGCCCCCTCACCCACTGGGAATTTACATATTGGTGGCTGTAGAACGCTCCTATATAATTGGCTATATGCAAAAAAAAACAATGGTAAAATCATACTTAGGATTGAAGATACAGATCGTGAAAGATCCACGATTGAAGCCACAAAAAATATCATTGAAAGCATTGAATGGCTCGGTTTGCAATGTGATGGCAAAACAGTTTATCAAAAAGATAATATATTAAATCATCAAG
>JAYPSX010000029.1:2644-10590 GCA_038133315.1 Hyphomicrobiales bacterium | reverse complement strand
ACCATTAATCAAATTGCTGCTGGAGAGGTGATTGAAAAACCAGCTTCAATAGTCAAAGAATTAATTGAAAATTCCATAGATGCTAATGCTAAAACTATTACCATCAGAATTAAAGATGGTGGTAAAGAGTATATTGAAATTGAAGATGATGGCGATGGAATGTCCCCTGCAGATCTAGAACTTTGTATTAAGAGACATGCCACTTCAAAACTTAATTCAAATACCCTTCAAAACATAAAAACTCTTGGATTTAGAGGAGAAGCACTCCCCTCTATTGGCTCAGTCTCAAGGTTGGAAATTATATCTAAAGCAAGAAATGACACAGGATATCAAATTGTTGTCGATTATGGTGATATCAAAGACTATAAAAAATCAGCTGCAAACCAGGGTACAGTAGTAAAAGTTAGTAATATCTTTTTAAAATTACCAGCCAGATATAAATTTTTAAAAAGCTCGAGATCTGAACAAAATTCTATAGTTGACTTAGTAAAGAGACTTGCAATATCAAATCCAAGTATATCATTCAATGTTGAAATAGATAACTTAAGATATTTGACTTATGGGTCTATTGATGGCGATTATAAGGAAATTTTTGAACGTAGAATAAAAGAAATACTCGGTGTTGACTTCATGAAAAATATGATAGAATTAAGTCATGAAGACCCTTATTTGAGCATTGTTGGAAATATTGGTTTACCATCATACAATAGATCTAATTCTAATTATCAATACTTACTTGTAAATAATCGAATAATTCAAGATAGGAAATTGAGTGGAGCTATTAGAGCTGCATACGGTGATAAACTTCCTAAGGGCAGATTTCCGATGTTTGTAATTAAAATAAATATTCCATATGACTCAGTAGATATAAATGTCCATCCCTCAAAATCTGAGGTTAGATTTACTGATGAGAGAATAATACAATCAAAATTGGTAAGTTCTATAAGGGGGGCTCTAAATCATAAAGTTAACCAGAGCTTAAATGTTTTTAGTCAGTTTTATGAAAAAAAAGTTGCTCAAATGAATAAAAGTCAATACGACAGCCAACAAATTAACTCTCAGGGTAATCTATCAATTTATGATAGCGATGAATCTAGCAATTCAAATAAGTACAATAATGATGAAATATCAGAAAAAGAAAACGCATTTCTTAATGCAATAAATAATGACATTGATGAGTTTCCTCTGGGCCTTGCTAAAGCACAGATTTTCAAGAATTATATACTCGCTCAAAATTCAGAAGGTATGATAATTGTTGATCAACATGCCGCGCATGAAAGAATTGTTTTTGAAAAACTAAAAGAAAGTATTCATAAAAATGCAATTGAAAGGCAAATTTTGCTCATACCTCATATTTATGCTTGCGATAAATTTGACAAAGAAAAATTATTATCATTTAAAAATGATTTAGATACTGTAGGTATAGAAATGGAAGAATTTGGTGATGAAGTACTTATCAGATCGATCCCTTCATTAATAAGAGATTCTAATGTGAATGAATTAATGCGGGATTTATTGGATCTACCCTCTGATGAATTTATGAGAAGAACGCTTGAAGATAGAATAAATGATATTTTATCAAAAATATCATGTTATGGCTCGGTTCGAAGTGGAAGAGTATTAAAAGTAGATGAAATGAATGCGTTACTTAGAGAAATAGAGAAAACACCTAATTCGGGACAATGCAATCATGGGAGGCCTACGCATATTTTTCTAAGTCAGATAGAGATTGAAAAACTATTTGAAAGAATTTAGATAACTTCAAAGAATAATACTTGAGTGTTACCATATACTTTTCTTTCGATCTGCTCGAATCCTGCATTAGTAGTTAATTTTTGATCAATACTTTCTTCAATCACAATTAAAGATCCATTTTTAAATAATTTATTATTCGTCAAAAAATTAAATATTATTGGTACAAAATCATTGTTATATGGAGGATCTGCAAAAATTAGATCAAAATTAGAACCATAATTGAAATCTCGATTACTCTTTATATCAAACAACTTAGAGGATGATTTCTCTATGAAGTTACAGTTTATTATGTTTTTCTCACATATCGATAATGATTCTCTTCTTTTGTCGACAAATAAACAATGATTTGCCCCTCTTGATAATGCTTCGATACCAAGGGCACCAGAACCAGAGAATAAATCGAGCACTGCAGAGTTTTCGAAATGAAAATTTATATTTCCATGAGAGAGAACATTAAATATTCCCATCTTTACTTTATCTGAAGTGGGCCTAATAAAATTATCTTTGCTAGAAATTAATTTTTTACCCTTGGAAATACCTGTTATTACACGCATCCAACTAACCCATATAACCTATTTTTTTTAGTCGGCTAATTATAATTTTTTTTGGTAGCTCAATGAATTCACCTTTCTGGATATTATTCAACTCAAACGGACCAAAATTGGTTCTTACTAATCTATTGATTTGTAATCTAAAGTGCTCACAAATATTTCTAATTTCTCTATTTTTGCCTTCTGATATTTCAATACTGAGCCATGTATTAGATTGACTGTGGGATATTATATTGGCAGCAACAATATTGTATTGTATACGACTTATTGTTATTTTTTTTTGCATATTGGTAATTAAATCTTCAGCAACTTTACCACGAACCTTTATTTTATACTTTCTTATTATTTTATTATCTGGATGCTCCATATAACGCGATAAATTTCCATCATTTGTAAACAATAATAATCCCTCAGTATTAATATCCAATCTTCCAATAGGCATTATATGATTGATATTTTTAGGTAGTAGATCAAAAATAGTTTTCCTACCCTGGGGATCCTTACTTGTTGATATAAATCCTTTAGGCTTATTCAGCAGCCAGATTTTTGTATGAAAATTAGTATTTATTTCTTTACCATCAATAATTATTTTTTCACTACCATTTACTAGCGTTGCAGGACTGGTTAAGATTTGACCGTCGACTTCTACCTTCCCTTCATTAATAAGTTTTTCTGCATCCCTTCTTGAATAAGCGCCAGAATGTGCGATTAATTTTGCGATACGTTGGTGAACTTTTTTTTTATTGGTTATATTTGACATAATTTGATTATATTAAAAAAAAGATAATTTGTATGAATTGTTTTTGAGGCAAACAATGAAATTTATGGAAATTGCAATTGAAGAGGCATTAAAGGCTCAGAAAAATAACGAGGTTCCCATTGGTGCTGTTTTGGTACATAAAAGTGGAAAAATAATATTTAGAGCGCATAATTTAACAGAAACATCTCACGATCCAACCTCACATGCAGAGATAGCTGTAATCAGATTAGCTTCCGAGAAATTAAAAACAAATAGATTGGTTGATTATGATTTATTTGTAACAATGGAACCATGCTTAATGTGTACAGGTGCTCTATCGAATGCAAGGATTCGTAGATTGTATTTTGGAGCCTATTCATCCAAAAGGAATGATATGGAGTCATTCCAATTAAATAAATATTTTTCATTAGATGAATGTAATCATTCGCCAGAAATCTATGGGGGCATTTTAGAAATTGAGTGCAGTAAGCTCATCAAGTCTTATTTTAAAACAAAGAGATAATTTACCCAAGGGCTCTCCAAGCAATATCCTCCCTATAAATTTTACCTTTGTAGTGTATTTTTTTTATCGCTTCGTATGCATTATCTCTTGCATTTTCAATTGTGTGATCCAAAGAAGTTACATTTAGTACTCGACCACCATTTGCAATAAGCTTTCCATTTCTAAATTTAGTGCCTGCATGGAAGACTTTTATTTTTTGGTTCTTTTCTGCTTCATCAATTCCAGTGATTTCTTCATTTTGATTATATTGATTTGGGTAACCTTCATTTGCTAAAACTACAGTAAGTGCCTTTTGATCATACCATTCGATTTTATGAGATTTTAAATCTCCATTTACAACGCTCATAACCAATTCTGTAAAATCTGATTTTAATAACATTAATAATGCTTGGGTTTCTGGATCACCAAATCGGATATTATATTCTATGAGCTTTGGCTCGTTATCTTTTACCATTAATCCAGCAAAAAGGATGCCTTTGTAGTTTATTCCTCGATTTTTTAAACCATTTAGTGTTGGCTCAAGAATTTGACTAATTATTTTATTTTCAAGATTTTTATTGAGAAGTGGTGGAGGGCAATAAGCACCCATACCACCAGTATTAGGCCCTAAATCACCATTTAGGAGTCTTTTATGATCTTGTGCACCAATTAAAGGGCACATATTCGTACCATCTGTGACTGCAAAGTAGCTTATCTCTTCTCCGTCCAGAAATTCTTCAATCACAACTGACTGATTATTTCCAAAACGTCCATTAAATATATCCTTAAGGGCGTCAATTGCATCATCATAATTTTCACATATAGAAACACCTTTTCCAGCAGCCAAACCATCTGCTTTTATAACATATGGAGGCTCTAGACTTTTAAGATAATTTTCTGCGGACGCAAAATCTATAAACCATTTTGCGTGACCGGTTGGAATATTATTTTCAAATGATATTTCTTTGGTAAACTTTTTAGATGACTCTAGTAAAGATGCTAGTTTATTAGGGGCAAAAACTTTTACTCCAACATCCTCAATAATGTCGGTTAATCCCTCACAAATTGGAACTTCAGGTCCTATGATAACAAGATCAATAGAATTTTTTTTAATAAATGATATGATTTCATCAAATTGAAGTTGATCAATATTCACACACTCACAGTATTCAAGCATGCCAGGGTTGCCAGGCATAGCATATATAATGTTATTATTTGAGTTCTTGGATAATGCCATCGAAATAGCATGTTCCCGTCCACCGCTTCCAATTATTAGTATTTTCATTTATTTGAATTTTAGTTTAAATTTTGATTTTAACGCAAAATAATAATAACCTATAAGTTGATAATGTTAATTTAAATTCTTTGTTTATGAATGTTTTTTGTTAATGAAAATATCCCAGAATTTTCAGTAAGTGAAATTTCAAACGAAATAAAAAAATCACTGGAAGGAGGTTTTGGTTATGTAAGAGTTAGAGGAGAGGTATCAGGGCTTAAAATAAGTAAGAATGGGATAGTTTATCTATCATTGAAAGAGGAAAAGGATCTCATAAATGCTATAATTTGGCCAGATACATACCGGCATTTGACTGTGGTACCAGAGGAAGGCCTTGAAGTTATAGCCTCAGGAAGAATTACCACTTATTCAAAAGGGATTTCAACTTATCAAATACATATAGATAGTATTGAACTAGCTGGCGAAGGGGTATTAAAGGCAAAATTTGAAAAATTAAAGCAGCAATTACTGGCAGAAGGTTTGTTTGATGAAGTTCATAAAAAAATTTTACCTAAATATCCAAAAAGCGTTGCTATTGTCACATCATTAACTGGTTCTGTAATTAGAGATATATTGAAAGTTTACAATGATAATGGTTATCCCTCTGATGTATTTATTATTGATGTATCTGTACAAGGTGAAAAGTGTCCAAATGAAATTAGTGAAGTAATTGAACGTCTTAATAATCTAAATATCAATGAATTCAGAAAGCCTGATATAATTTTAGTAGCCAGAGGCGGAGGTTCCTATGAGGATCTATGGGGCTTTAATGATGAAACATTAGTGAGGTCCGTATTTAATTCAGGTATACCGGTAGTGAGTGCAATTGGTCATGAAACAGACACAAGCCTTGTTGATCTTGTTGCAGATTTTAGAGCAGCTACGCCTACCGCAGCAGCAAATAAAATTTTTCCAAAGATAGATGAAATTTATTCTAAAATAAATTTATATCAAAATAGACTAAATATATTCATACAAGATAAAATTAAAAAAACATGGCTCAATTTAAACTATTTTAAACAGTCATTTTCAATTATTAGAAAAAGCTATTTACAAGAGAAGTTGTTGACGTTCAGTGGGATATTTGGGAGGTTATCGAAAAAATCATTGGAAGATAATATCGATAAAAAAGCATCTAGATTAAATTATAGCCAAAGCTTACTTTTTTTAGGGGCGAATAAAATTATTAGTGTAAAAGACTCCTATAGAATTAGTGGAAGTAATAACCTAAACTTCCATTCAAAAAACATGATAACTGATAGAGAAAATAAAATACAATCAATGTCAAGATTACTAGGGTCATTGGATTATAAAAATATATTAAATAGAGGATATGCAGTTATTAAGTCTCCTGATGATGAAATAATTTCTTCACTAAAAGATGCACAGGAGCATCAATCAATGAGAGTTATATTTTCTGATGGCAAACTAGATGTAACAAATAAAAGGAAATAGGGTGTCAAATGATTAAATTCACTGAAATAGGTAACACAGAAAAACAAGCTAAAATAAAATATTTAGATGGTGAGTTTGAAATAATTAAGGATGGGCAATACGTTTTATGTGCTGTTTCTGGGAATAGAATTAGTTTAAATGATTTAAAATATTGGTCAGTTGAAAGACAAGAGGCCTATGATAGTGCACATTTAGCTCTCGTGCAGCATAAAAAGAATATTTAAATACAAAAAATTTTAATTACTATTTAATGATATCTAAAACCGAATCTATATTATTAAATTTAATTTCAATAGTTTGTACATCAGTCATCGTTCTTAGTCTTTGGTTAGGGTCATTTTCATCGTCGATTCTGACAAAATCTTTTTCTGTTGTGATCAAAGTATACTTTTTATGACGCTTGCCAATATTGATGAGCTGTTCAATTTCTTTTTTTGTAAATCTATGATGATTTTTGAAAGTTAGTTTATCCAATAAATTATGATTTCTCTCAATAAGCGATTGATAAAATTTATTTGGCAAACCAATTCCTGTAAATGCAACTCTATCAGATATTTCGCTGCACTTATTTTTGAAGTGGGTGCTTGCTTGAATGATAATTTTACTTGCACTTGAAATGCTATTTTTAATTTGATTGGATAATTTATCTGGATCTATTATTATAATAAAGTCAGCGAAATTTATTGAAGTCTCTAATTTACCTATGTAGTCTCCAGCTGGGAATTGATAATGATTTATATCGGAAATATTACTATCAATAACTAAAATATTGATCTTATTTTCAATAGAAACATCCCTGTAGCCATCATCCATAACAATAAAATCATATTTAAAGTTATCGTTTATATATTTAAGACCCATAGTTCTGTTATGCGAAACAAAAGTGTCTGATATATTTGATAATAAAATAGACTCATCACCTACATCACCACTTTTATGTTTTTTTGTAACCAATGTCGGTTCTTTTATTGACCCACTATATCCTTTGGATAATGAGCAAACACACTTTCCTTGAGATATTAGAAAATTAATTATTGCTATTTCAGTTGGAGTCTTGCCACCACCGCCTATTAATGGGCTACCTATTGAAATAATTGGTGTGGTTGATCTATATTTTTTTTTTAGCTTATAATTTAATTGTGAAAGATATGAATATATATAACCAAATGGTATTAAAACAATGTGAAATTTTGTTTTTTTATTCCACATTAGAGGTCTTTTCATGAATAATCTCCATCTTTAAGAGACAAAATATTATTTATTTCATTTTCAACGGATAATCTCTTGGTATCTATTATATTTTTTATATTTTTTCTTGTTAATTCCATTCGGTCTATGTTTGAAAAGTATGATTTAATTTTTTTAATGAGATCTTCTTTATTATCGGATTGATTACAACAATCTAATTCTCCTAATTCTCTATATACCTCATGAAAATTTCTTGTGTAACTTCCATGAAAAACAGGGCAATTAAGTTGGACGGCTTCGATTGGATTATGTCCACCAATATCAATGAACGAACCACCAATTATCGCTAATTTGGATAGTTTTAAATATGTGCCGAGGACGCCAAATTTATCAACGATATAAAAATTTATATTATTATTGTATTCATTTTTGTTAGTTTCTTGTGATGGTAATTTAGTCCAACTAATTTTATCCTTATCT
>JAYPSX010000029.1:1435-2544 GCA_038133315.1 Hyphomicrobiales bacterium | reverse complement strand
CTACCTCAAGTGACTTATATCTTTCATATGTCTCATTGTCTTGACATGATATGAGTCGAGGAATATTTAATATTTTTTTTGCGAACTTTGGAAATTTATTCCAACGATTATAACTTTTTTTTGTTAATCGCGCATTAAGTATAAATAGAGGGATTTTTCTCTTTTCAATTTCTAGAAAATAGTTTGGCCAAATTTCTGCCTCCATAAAGATGCAAACTGAAGGTGACCAATAAGTGATAAATTTAATTACATATTTTTGTATATCAAGGGGCAGATATTGATGGATTATTCTCTCGTTATCAATCTTATTAATTATTTCTGAAGATGAGATCGTGCTTGTGGTTAATAAAATATATTGATTTGGATCTTTCTTTAAAATTATCTCAGCAACAGTTATTGCAGAGTGCGTTTCACCAATACTTACTGCATGTATCCATGTAAATTTATGCTCACCAGTTGGTTTTTTTGCATATTCTTTTGATGTTTTTTGTCTTAATGATAGTTCATTTTCTTTTTTTTGAAATTTTCTATAAAGCAAAAATATATCAATAAAAAAACTTATAAGTGTAGTCGTTACCCTATAAGATTTGATAAAAAAATTTGTGTTAAGACGCATATAGTGATTGTATCGTTATCATATAGATAAAGCAATTGAGATAGCAATTAGAAAGCCAATATATTTATTTTTTGAGAAGAAATTACCGCAGGAATAAACATCTCTCAAATTTAATTTCCTGATTAAATACAAACTAAAAATTATAGTAGCAATAAAAAAAATGACTGAAATATTTGATACTTTTAGTGAGAATAGCGCATAGGACATCACGCTAAAGCTTAAAAAGTAGAATAACCAAATAACATTTTTTGAGTATGGTTCAAAGAGTACAGATGTTGATTTTACACCAATTACTTTATCATCTTTAATATCTTGATACCCATAAACAGTATCGTATCCTAAGGTCCAAAAAATTGATGATATATAGATTGTGAGCATCTCAAAGTTTATATTATTTGAGATGGCAGTCCATCCAATAATAGCTCCCCAATTAAAAGTAAAGCCAAGAAATAATTGAGGCCAGTATGTTATTCTTTTCATAAATGGGTATAGA
>JAYPSX010000029.1:0-1335 GCA_038133315.1 Hyphomicrobiales bacterium | reverse complement strand
GGTAGGTTTTTGTGAATTGAAGCTGAGAATATTCCAAATAAACATGGGATGAATAATAACATCCATCCTGTTGGTTTGTCTTGTCTTGTGATCAATAGATAGTTCTGGATTTTAGTTTGAATTATGTGCACAATAAGATCAGATTTCAAAATAATTATTAGATGAAATAGTTATATCAAAATTATTAATATATTGGTAAAAAATGCTTATGAGATCACCTAAAAAAATACGCATATTTTTAGATAGACCACTTAAAGAGTCTTCAACCCTGGATATTGAGAATGCAGATTTTCACTATCTGAAAAATGTTATGAGAATAAAAATAGATGATCAAATATTAATTTTTAATGGTGTAGATGGTGAATGGATAGGTAAAATCAAAAGTATAAATAGAGATCTCATCAATCTAGAAGTGGTTCAGAATCAAAAGGAACAAATATTTTATGAGCCTCTGAGATGCTACTTTACTCCTCTTAATAATAATCGCCATAATTATATAATTGAGAAACTAACAGAACTTGGTATTACAAAGTTTACTCCTGTAATTACAGATTACACAAATACAAAAAATTTAAATATCCAAAAGCTCAACTTGCGTGCTAAAGAAGCTGCTGAACAAAGTGGCCTGATGATAGTTCCTGAAATCACAGAACCAAAATTATTATCAGATTTAATAATTGAAGAATTTAACAGAGAAATAACATTGTTTTGCGATGAAAAAAAAAATACGGCTCTTCCAAACAATATATTAAGTGGTGCGAAAGAGAGAATTGTCGCTTTTTTGATTGGACCTGAGGGTGGTTTTTCTGATAATGAAAGATTGAATATGATTAAATTAGGGAATGTAAGAGCTGTATCACTAGGCTCCAGGATTTTGCGTGCAGATACTGCCGCAATAGTCGCTGCCACGATTGTACAAATAACAAATAACAAAGTGGTAATTTAGTACAGACCGACCAGATTAAACCGAGAAACTTTTAAAAAAAATGGACAAAAAAACAAACGATCATAATGAATGGATCACTGAGAGAGATCTTATAGAATATTTTCACACAGGATCAAAAGAAACTCAGAATTGGAGTATTGGCACAGAAAATGAGAAATTTCTATTCTACAGAGATTCATTGGAGCCAATAAATTATTATGGTCCAAATGGAATTGAAGAGATCTTTAAATTCCTAATGGAGGTATATTCATGGCAACCAATACATGATAAAGATTATGTGATTGGATTGAATGATAAAGATCATAATTCTAGTATAAGCCTTGAGCCAGGTGGTCAGATTGAATTATCAGGTTCATTATGTAAAAACTTACATCAAACAAACGAAGAGT
>JAYPSX010000028.1:2108-10752 GCA_038133315.1 Hyphomicrobiales bacterium | reverse complement strand
TAGACATACCGCATCACTTTATCAAAAGACTTAATATGCGTGAGCAATTAATACATGAAGTTGAAATCATACCACTCGAAGTTGTCATTAGAAATATAGCTGCAGGATCCTTAACAAAAAGATTAGGAATTAAAAGTGGTGAAAAATTAAGCAGAACACTAATTGAGTACTATTTTAAAGATGATATCTTAAAAGACCCTCTTGTAAGTGAAGAACACATCTTAACATTCGGATGGGCAAACCAAAATGAACTTGATGAGATCTCTTCTCTTGCGCTCAGAATTAATGACTTTCTTGTTGGTTATTTCTCTGCACTTAAGATTGAATTAATAGACTTCAAAATCGAGTTTGGCCGAATGTATAAAAATGACGAGATGTATATTGTTCTGGCAGATGAGATTAGCCCTGACTCTTGCAGACTATGGGACTTTGAAACAAAGAAAAAACTAGATAAAGATGTTTTCAGAGAAAATTCTGGATATCTTCTAGATGGCTATAATGAAGTGGCAAAAAGGATGGGGTTATTAACTGAAAATAAAGCTTCAAAAAATAGCAAACCAACATTAGTCAAGGGATGATAATGAAAGCTAGGGTTTTTATAAGACTAAAGAGTGAGGTTCTTGATCCACAAGGACAAGCAATAGAAAGCTCTCTAAAAAATTTAAACGAAAATAATATTAAAAATATCCGCCAGGGTAAACTTATTGAAATGGATATTGAAGCCAAGAATGTTGAAGAAGCTAAGAAAAGTATTGAAAATATTACATTGAAACTTCTAGCAAATACGGTGATTGAAGATTATAAAATAGAAATAGAATAAAATGGAAATCTCGATAATACGTTTCCCAGGCACAAATTGCGAAGTAGATACCTATAATGCTGTAAAGAAAGTATTAGGGATAACCTCAAAAATACTATCTTGCAAAGAAACTACTATTCCAAAATCTGACCTAATTATAATACCTGGAGGTTTTTCTTATGGAGATTATCTCAGATCTGGGGCTATTGCGGCAAGAGAACCAATCATGAGTGATTTAATTAAAAAAGCTAAAAACGGTGTAAAGATATTGGGAATATGCAATGGCTTTCAAATCCTAACTGAATGTAATCTACTTCCAGGTGCACTATTAAAGAATAACACCTTAAAATTTATTTCCAAAATTACCAATATCCAAGTTACAAGAAATGATACATTCTTCTCAAAAGATTATGATAAAAATCAATTTGTAAAAATTCCCGTGGCACACCATGATGGGAACTATTTTGTAGATCAAGAGACACTAAGAAAAATTGAGCAGAACGATCAGGTTGCTATGAGGTATGCCGAGCCAATTAATGGTTCATTAAGTAACATTGCAGGACTGTATAATGATAAATTTAACATTTTGGGTATGATGCCTCACCCCGAAAGAGCAATTGACACTCAAACAGGAACAGATGACGGCATTAAATTATTCCAATCAATGTTTAAAAGTATGAGTTTATAATGACTGATAAAGATATTTATAAATCACATGGTATAAACGATGACGAAACGAAGTTACTTCTTAAGTCTTTAGGTAGAGAACCAACTATTACCGAAATTGGAATTTTTTCCGTGATGTGGTCTGAACATTGTTCTTATAAATCATCAAGATATTGGCTCAAAAAATTACATACCTCAGGTAAGCAAGTTATTCAAGGTCCAGGGGAAAATGCTGGTGTCGTTGACATTGGAGACAATCAAGCAGTCATTTTTAAGATGGAGAGTCACAATCACCCCTCATTCATTGAGCCTTATCAAGGTGCAGCAACAGGTGTTGGTGGTATTATGAGAGATGTTTTTACAATGGGAGCAAGACCTATTGCATTGCTAAACTCTCTGCGTTTTGGCGAAATAAATCATCCAAAGACAAAGTATTTATTATCCGGAGTTGTTGGTGGTATCGGTGGCTATGGAAATTGTGTAGGTATACCAACTATATCTGGTGAAACAGGTTTTGACAGCTCATATAATGGGAATAATCTTGTAAATGCAATGTGTGTAGGATTAACTACCCATGATAAAATCTTTTATTCCAAGGCATCCGGAATTGGAAATCCAGTGGTATACGTAGGAGCAAAAACGGGACGAGATGGAATACACGGAGCTACAATGGCATCGGGTGAATTTGATGATGAATCAGAAAAAAATAGACCAACAGTTCAAGTGGGTGATCCATACGCAGAAAAACTTCTTTTAGAAGCATGCCTAGAATTAATGCAAGAAGATGCAATTGTTTCAATACAGGATATGGGTGCGGCTGGTTTGACATCATCTTCCGTTGAAATGGCTGACAAAGGGCAAGTTGGAATTGAATTAAATTTGGATAAAATACCAACGAGACAAAAAAACATGACTGCGTATGAAATGATGTTGTCTGAGAGCCAAGAAAGAATGCTTATGGTATTAACACCAGAAAAAACTCAGCTAGCAAAAGAAGTTTTTGAAAAATGGGGGGTAGATTTTGAGATTGTTGGGAAAATTACTGATACAAACAATTTAGTTGTTAAATATAATAATAAGGTAGAGGCTAATATTCCCATAACTTATTTAACTGATAGTGCACCAATTTACATAAGAGATGCATCACCGCGAAAACAAAAACAAAAATCTTCTGTAATAATTAATCAAGATATTAATATTAAAGATGCCATACTTAAGCTATTAAATTCGCCAAATATATGCTCTAAAAAATGGATATGGGAGCAATATGATAGATCAATTATGGCAAACACATTGAATCCGGCAGGTGATGATGCTGGAATTGTAAGAATTGAGGGTACAAAAAAAGCAATTGCAATGTCATCCGATGTTAATCCAAAATATTGTACTGCAGACGCCAAGATAGGTGCCAAACAAGCTGTAGCGGAATGCTGGAGGAATATAATTTCCATGGGTGCACAACCTCTTGCAATAACTAACTGCTTGAATTTTGGTAATCCAGAAAAACCGGAAATTATGTATGATTTTATAAAAACTATTGAAGGAATTACAGAAGCATCAAAAGAACTTAATTTCCCAGTTGTTTCAGGTAATGTCTCCCTCTACAATGAGACTAATGGTATGGCAATAAATAACACACCAACTATTGGAGGTGTAGGTTTAATTAATGATATTAGTTTTCTAGAAAAATTTGGATATATTATAGAGGATGATCAAGTTTTCTTAATAGGAGACAAAGGTAAAAATTTAAGTTGTTCTGCTTTTGAAGAAATAATAATGGGGGAAAACTCAGAGGATCCTCCTGACGTAAATCTTAAAACTGAAAAAATGAATGGTGAGATCGTGAAAAAACTCATCAATGATCAGATTTTATCTAGTTGCCACGATATTTCAGATGGTGGCCTAATAATTTCGATTTGTGAATTATTAATTAAATCAAATATCGGCGCTGATATAAAAATCGTACATAATGGTAATATATTAGAAGAATTATTTGCTGAGGATCAATCAAGATATATTATTTCTGTTTCATCAAGCAACCAAAGTCAGATGTGTGAAATACTAAATAATGCGTCGATTCAATATCATCACTTAGGAAATATTACTGGCAGTCAATTGAAAGTGAATGATAAAATAGTTATATCTTTAAATGAATTAACTGAAGCATTTGAAAATTTAATTCCTGAGTTAATGGCAAGTTAAAGGTAACATTATGAGTATGAAATTATCCGAGCTCCAAACACTAGTACAAAATGCTCTTCCTGATGCAATCATAGAGATAAAAGATCTTGCTGGTGATGATAATCATTATTCAATAACGATCAAATCAGAACAATTTAGAAATAAATCACGCCTTGAACAACACCAAATCGTTTATAGTGCTTTGCAAGATAAAATGGGAACGATCTTACATGCACTTCAAATCAAAACCATTTCAATTTAGCGAGGACAAAATGGACCAAGATATTAATACATGGATTAGCAATAAAATAACTTCTTCTGATGTAGTTTTATTTATGAAAGGAACTCCTGAAATGCCCCAATGTGGATTTTCAAACCAAGTAGTTCAAATACTTAACTATCTGGGAGTGGAGTTTTCTTCTGTAAATGTATTAGAAGATGAGAATGTAAGAAACGGAATTAAAGAATTTACAAATTGGCCTACCATACCTCAATTATATGTAAAAAATGAGTTCGTTGGCGGCGCAGATATTGTTAGAGAAATGTTTGAAGAAAACGAACTAAAACAATTCTTTGCCGACAAGGGTGTTAAGACAAACTAATTATCTTGAATAGAACTCGATCACCAAATTTGGTTCCATTTGAACCGGATAAGGCACATCATCTAAGTTTGGTACTCTTTTAATTGTAATTTTGAAGCTATTTTGATCGAATTCAATATATTCCGGTATATCTCTTTCCTGACTTTCAATAGATTGCAACACCATTGGAATTGTTCTTGATTTTTCTCGGACCTCAACAACATCACCAATTTTTAATCTATAGCTTCCAATGTTTGTTTTTTTTCCGTTAACAGTCACATGACCATGATTAACAAATTGTCTTGCAGCAAAGACAGTTGGGACTATTTTGGCTCTGTATATAACAGTGTCTAATCTACGCTCAAGCAGACCAATGAGATTTTCTCCTGTATCACCTTTAACTCTCTCAGCTTCGCTGTAACAAGCCTTGAATTGCTTCTCAGTTAAGTTCCCGTAATAGCCTTTTAATTTTTGTTTGGCTCTAAGCTGTAATCCGTAGTTAGATGGCTTTGCTTGCCTTCTTTGACCGTGTTCACCTGGTGCATAACTTCTTCTATTGACTGGGCTCTTTGGCCTGCCCCAGATGTTCTCACCAAGTCTTCTATCAATTTTATGCTTGGCATTTATTCTCTTTGTCATTCTAAATCCTCCAATTGGATCCGCCCTCCTAAGCAATAAATTGCTGACAGAATTTTGATATTTAAATCAATTCGCGGGTTAAAAATATAGATATCACTACAATCAATGTATCTTTGTGTCAACGATTAGTTGCATATGTTTACTTATTTAAAATTTGTTTGAAAATTCCAAATAAGATTTTAATGTCTTTTTGTGTAAGGTTTTGTCGTTGAAACATACTTCTAATATTATTTAACATAATGCTCTTTTTTTCTGGAACGCTAAAAAACCCTTTATTGGAGAGAGTTTTTTCTAAAAACTCTAAAAAATGAATATATTCTTCTTTATTAGCATTTTTTGTCTTATCATTTGCCAAACCTTCGAATCTTCCTCTATCACTCTCAGTAACTCTCCCGAGGGCTTTAACATCACCACTTGAATAGTACTCATAGACAGTTACACAAACTGCTTGAGCAAGGTTCAAAGAAGCAAATTCTGGATTTACCGGCGCCGTAATTATCTTATCTGCATAGGTTAACTCTTCATTTGATAACCCAGATTTTTCTCCTCCAAATAAGATACCCACCCGCTTACCTTGTTTTATGTTTTCTCTCATATCATGGGCAGCTGATCTAGGACTTAAAACTTCTTTGATCAAATCTCTTCTTCTTGCAGTAGTTGCGTACACAATATCTAAGTCTATAATTGAATCTCTAACTTCATCAAATATACCAGCATTATCAATGATTGCAGATGCACCGGAGGAGGAACTGTAGGTCTCAGAGTTAAGCCATCCACTTCTCGGATTTACCACTCTTAATTTATATACCCCAAAATTTGCCATAACCCTTGCTGTTGCGCCAATATTATTACCTAACTGAGGCTTTGATAATATTATTACTGGTGAATTAATATCTTTCCCAACATTATTAGCTATTTTTTGGATCTTTTGAGGCATTATTTTATTAAATTCATTATTTGATATTGACCTAGAAACATCTATTGTTATAACAAATATAATATAACTTATATATTTAAAAACGCTTATAAGAAATAAGGTAACCAAATGATTGATCTAATTAAAATAGCAAAAACTGAAGCAGCTGGTGGAAATCTCGAAGAGATGTTTGACGGCATTTACGAGAAGGCAGATTTAAGACCCAATGGATATCCAGATGCAATAGTCTGGAAAGGTGGTAATCATAATACCGATATCAACCCAATAGCACATTCATTAACAGATGCCTTCGCATTATTGGGAACAGTTTCAGCAATTGATGTACTAGGCTTACCTTTTTATGCCCTACCTATGTGGTCACAAATTAGACATGATTTAAAGCTAGCACCCTTGAGTTGGTTTGGTAATATGCCAATAACATCAATAAAGTGGTCAACTGCTGGGGATGCATATGTAAGAGATGCAGATGGTTCAAAAGTAGTTGTTATGGGTAAATCAGGGAATGCACCACTTAGAACTCAAGCTGGTGTATACTGTAATGTTAGACCATATGGACCTATAACTGTCGTGAGATGCATGCCATGTTTACCATACTCACAAGACAAGAAAGTATTTAATGTTGACGAAAAAACAGGGATAATTCATTCCGAAATGAATACCCCTGGTATTCAAATGGCCTATGCCGCAAGGTTATTCCTAAAAATGGTAAATGATACTAAGAAACTTGGAAGAGTAGCATTTAAACCAACACAAGCGATGGAAGATGGAATAAATGCAGGATTGCTAACTTGGCTTCTTGAAGGTACAAAATTCGATGTTGGCAGAAAATGGGCAGTAAATGCTTACGATGAACACAAAGAAAATATCGATAAAATAATTGCATTACTTCCCAAAGATTTTAAAGCTGGTATGGATCAGTGGTCAGGACAAATTGAACAACATATTGCAGATACAAATTATGGCTTATTACTATGGGATTTGATCAACCATCAAGACTGTATTGTACTAGCAACCGATCTAGACGGTGATAGATTAACAGACTTACTGGCAGATGTATCAGACCCACTCAGATATTTTGGAAGTAAAATACTTAAAAAGGTAAACTCCACAGCTCATATGGACTACCTTTGGAATGAAATGGGCTACACCACAGGAAATGGTCGGGATATGACATCTGTTATGTATAGAATGGATGGACCGCCAATACATGAACAAACACTGGGCTCTGCTGACGCTATGTTACTAAGACTTCTTGATGGGGATGAAACAGTTGGTGGAACCAAAAAACCATATGATCCAAGAATACATTTTGTATTAATTAGAGATGCTTATATTGATGCAAACCCGGGCAACGAAAAACTCAAGGCTTGGCTAGATGGTGCCCTCAATAAGTTCGATAATATTTATACAGCAGATAGGCCTGGATTTATTGATGGATACAAAAAACTAAAAGATGCTATAAAGCCCTGGGCTTAAACTATAGACTAAATAAAAAAGTCAAAATTTTTATTAATAATATGGCTGTAGCAAATATTCCTGCAGCGAATAAACAATATAGAAATATATAAATTAAAAGTGGCCCAAAGAAATTTTTTATAAGGATCTTCATTTTATATTGTTATAGGCGTCAGCCAGACGTTGCCAATGTTCTTTCACAGCAACCAAACCACCTGCCTTTGCCGTCCCCGAACCACCAATATGAGGAACACCAAATATTGCACTTTTATCAATATAACAAGGGTATAATATTGATTCCTTAACGTTTATTTGATCTAATCTTTTATATTTCCTGAATGTGTTATATGTAACGGCACCTATAGCAATAATTAATTTGGGCTTTAGGTTCCTAATAAAAGGATCAATAAATTTTTCTAATGCATAAAGATAATCTTTTGAAGGAATGGAAGCCCTGATGTCGCCAAATTTAATATAAGGAAATAAATTTATTATGTATGTTTGATCCAATTTCTTATTAAAATACTCCTCCATAAAGATTGGGAGTCTTTTATTTGTTGGCAAGCTAAGATTAATACCACTATTAATCGCTTCAGGAGTGTGTTCTTGTTTATTAAGAAAATCTATAGACGCCCAATCTTGAAGAACTATTAATATTTCTGAGTTGAGATTATGAGCTATTTTACTAACTGGTGAAATATAGTCAGGATGATAATAGATTCCATTATTATATTGACTTACCTTTATATAATTATTACTCAATAATTCCATTGAGTCATGCTCTATTTTCTTTGATAATTCTCGAACAAAATATAGTTTTTTTTTATGATGCATTTGTAAAAAAAATTGATTGTTAACTTATTTTTTTATCTATTGAATTATTATATTAGTAACAATTTGGCTATTTTAAAATGGATCTTTATTCAACATCACAAGAAAATTTAAACTCTCGGGGTTGGACTTTATTAATGAACACAGTTGGCTGGACGGAAGCAACACCAATTGATGTATATTTCCTCGAGGATGATTGTAGAGCGACTAAAGAAACAAGTAATATATTAGAAAATCACTTAAATAAATTTATAGAAAATGCTGATGAACAAAAACTAGATCTTGTGAGAAGAATCTTAAAAGCTTTTTACGATATGCCAGATATATATAATTTTTATAAATTTTTTCTATTTTACTCAAAATTCAACCATTATGAAGAATATGGTTTACCTCCTCAAGCAGATTGGTTAAAGGAGGTATGCAGCTCAAAAGAAGAATGTTTAGAGATTTTTCATCAATTAAATAACTTATATAGTTCAGGTCAAATAAGTACTAATTTTTATATAAATGGACTCGAGGGCTTTATTGTTTTGTATTATGAAAATTGTGTAACAC
>JAYPSX010000028.1:0-2098 GCA_038133315.1 Hyphomicrobiales bacterium | reverse complement strand
AAACATAGAACAGAAGAAGATCTATATCAAGTGTTAATGTTTCTTGTTAACAATGACCTTCTTTATAACCAAAGTATTATTGAAAAAGAACTTGGAAATGGAGAGGTTCTTGCTCTTTTAAGAGGTGCTTTAGAGAGATATTGTATGGTTTTAATTGATATGCCCGAGGGTGTTGATGATCCTGATGAAGATGATCTTTATTCAAAAATTGATTGGCATGAAGTGGTAGAGAGCATTACACAAACACTCTAAGACCTATTGCTGAGCATTCAATGCTATATAGTTATTAACTCTTGTCTTTGATATATTTAGCAACAGTCTCTATTATTTGTTTCTTTTCTCCTACAGCGCTTCCACCAGCTTGAGCCATATCGTTTCGCCCTCCACCTTTGATGTCTGAGAATGTTGAGATAATTTTTACGATATCATTGGCGCTGTATTTACTTACTAAATCGTTGGTAACGCCTACGATTAGCATTTTCTTGCCATCCTGATCACCTATTAGGATAATAATTGCAGATTTGACTTTTGCTTTTGTGTCATCCATTAGCTTTCGTAAATCTCTCGGTGAAACATCATTAAGATTTTGGTATATTAGATTTACATCACCTACCATTAACTCCTCAAGATTATCACTTATATTCTTGAATTTATCTTTTTGAGTTAGAGCATCAAGTTCCTTTTCGATATTCTTTTTCTGATTGATTAGTATTTCTAATTTTTCAATAATATCATCGCCTTGTGCATTGAGAAGTTCTCCGGCTTTAATCATTCGAGAATTTTGTTTTGACAGATAATCGATCGCTTCTTGTCCAGTAATAGCTTCAATTCTTCTTACGCCTGAGGCGATACCCTGCTCTGCCATAATTTTTATTGGACCAATGTCGCCAGTGTTTTTCACATGAGTTCCACCGCACAACTCAACAGAGAATTTTTTATCATTAAAATTACCCATAGATACGACCCTTACTTCTTCTCCATATTTTTCACCAAATAGAGCTCTAGCACCGGTCTTCATAGCATCATCAGTTGACATAACTTGTGTTTCAACTGAGTTGTTTTGCATGACAATATAGTTCGCTATTTTTTCAATTTCCAAAATATCATCATTTGGTATTGGTTTTTGATGACTAAAATCAAATCTTAGTCTTTTATCATTAACCAAAGATCCTTTTTGAGAGATATGGTCACCTAATATTTGCCTTAATGACTCATGTAGTAGATGGGTTGCTGAATGATTTGTTGAAATCTTTTTCCTAAAATCTCTATCAATCTTTTGCAATAATTTTTGCCCAACTTTTAAATCTTTTGATTTTTGAGCGAGAGTCCCCTTATGAAGAAAAATAGAGCCACCAATTTTTTGTACATCTTTTACAATAAACCTAACGCTAGCATCTTCGCTTATAAATTCACCTATATCTGCTACTTGTCCCCCTGACTCAGCATAAAATACTGTTTGGTCCATTATCAAAGTTGCCTCATGATCTGCTTTTACTACTTCAACTTCTTTTTCATCTGCAATGATAGCAATAACATTTCCTGTAGACTCATAATCACTATACCCATGGAATATTGTTTGAGGATATTTATTCAGCAATTCAAAATAAAATTTACTATCCGCTTGTTCACCAGAACCCTTCCATGATGCTTTAGTTTGAGTCTTTTGAAGATCCATTTCCGCTTTAAACGCGTTTATATCGACAGTCATATTCTTGGCCTTTAAAAGGTCCTCAGTTAAGTCTAATGGAAATCCATAAGTATCGTATAACTTGAATGCTGTCTTACCGGAGAACACTTCATCCTTTGAATGGTTCTCCAGCTCATCATTTAGTATTTTAAGCCCTCTACTTAAGGTTTCTCTAAATTTAGTTTCTTCATATTCTATTGTTTCTTTGATAAGTGAAATATTATTACCTATCTCTGGATATGCATCTCCCATAGTTTCAATGAGTGTTGGTAATAGTTTATGTAATAATGGTTTCTTATATCCTATTAAATCTGCATGTCTGGTTGCGCGTCTACATATTCTTCTTAGAACATATCCCCTTCCTTCATTAGATGGCAATACACCATCAGCTATCAAAAATGCCGTTGATCT
>JAYPSX010000027.1:0-10766 GCA_038133315.1 Hyphomicrobiales bacterium | reverse complement strand
ATGCTATGGCACTAGCAACAGCAAACAAAGAAGGCCTTCCAAATGTCAGAATGGTGCTACTTAAAGGAGTTGACACGGGGCTAGTGTTTTATACCAATAAGAATAGTCAAAAGGGCACTGAGCTAGATCAAAACAGTAATGCAGCCTTGTGTTTTCATTGGAAAAGTATAAGAAAACAAGTGAGATTTAAGGGGAAAGTCTCAATTATAAATAGTGCGGAGTCGGACTCATATTTTAACTCGAGACCGCGTGGGAGTAGGATTGGTGCTATTGTTAGTAAACAATCATCAATACTTGAGAGTCCAAAGATTTTTGCTGAAGAATATGAAAAATATTCAATAGAAAATGAGAATATAGAACTAACTCGACCAGGTAATTGGGTTGGTTATAGGTTAATACCATCTGAGGTTGAATTTTGGTTAAACTCTGAATTTCGATTGCATCAAAGATTAAGATTTAAACTTGATAGTAATGTTTGGATAAAAAACTACTTATATCCATAAGAAATATTATTTTCTGATTGAGTAAATATATTTGTTATCAACGAATTTTCTTTTTATAAGTTTTCTAGCAATCATTTCATCTAAACTGGCTTCAACTGTAAGTTCAGCATATGTGATAAGGTTCTTACTAATCTTTTTATAAATAATTTTCGTAATCTCATGAGCGTCCAGATCTTTCTCTTCAAGACTTTTCAATATTTGATTTGATCTCTTATTCCTGTGCTCAATAAGTTCCTCACAACGTTTATAACCATCAACTATTTTATTTCCATGTCCTGGGAGAAACATTTCTTTAGTGTACTTACTAATTTTATTTAAAGATTGAATATATTGTCCCATATCTCCATCGGGTTTTCTTATCATTGTTGTTGACCAGCCCATGATATGATCCCCAGTAAAGATCACTTCACCTGGGATTCTAAAACAAAAATGATCTGATGCATGACCTGGCGAATATATTGGTTCAATGGTAACATTTGCAAACAAAATACTCTTATCTAGTATTTTTGTATGTTTTTTAATATCGGGATAGACTTCTAATAATTTCTTCTGTTGTATTTTATCAAGATAAATATTTGCATTGGTTAAGTTACATAAATCCGCTAACAATCCTATATGATCCAAATGATGATGTGTTATAAGAATCATCTTTACAGGTCTATTGTTAATATAGTTTCTAATATTACTGAAATGGAACTCAGATTTCGGACCAGGGTCTATAATTATTAATTCCTGATCTCCTATAATATAAGTATTAGTTCCATTATTAGTTGTGGGTCCTGGATTATCGGCGGTGATAACTTTTATCTTTATTGACATGAATTTTTTAATTTATTTTTATTATAAGATATTATACTAATGTATCATCAATACGCATAGCCAGATTTATATCATCTTATTTAATATGCGAACATTGGGGCGTAGCCAAGCGGTAAGGCATCGGGTTTTGATCCCGTGATCGCAGGTTCGAATCCTGCCGCCCCAGCCAATGAATTTACTCTCGCGTAATAGATCTAATCAATATAATTGTTTGTATAAAGAATTTTTGTTACTCTTTTTTTTTAGATAATATTGAAAACTAAAAGTTTAATGAATTTATTTATAGTACTTGGAAATCAGCTATTTCCTCTTCATCATACTGCACAATATAAAGACGATACAATATTCTTTATGGCAGAAGACTATGGTTTGTGTAAGCATGCTAAACCAAGTAAGAAAAAAATATTATTATTTTTATCTGCGATGAGATCATATGCGGATAAGCTAATCAAGAACGGGTATAATATTATTTATTTGGACAAAGATCATAAATCTTTTGAAGATGATTATATTCGTAAGCTCGATGATATCATTAAAGAGAAGGGGATAAACAAAGTATGCTTTTTTGAGATAGAAGATAAATTTTTTGAAAATAACATCAAATCATACCTCACAGAAAATAATATCATTTATGAGGAAATCACTTCTCCGATGTTTCTAAATACACGAAGTGATTTTAAAAGTTTTTTATCAAAGAACAGACCTCAGATGGCATCTTTTTATAAGATGGTGAGGATAAAAATGAATCTACTCATTGATGGGGACTCAAAGCCTATTGGAGGTAAATGGAGTTTTGATAGTGAAAATAGAAAAAAAATTCCAGCAAGTATTGAGATACCCAAATATCCAGAGGTATTAATCACAAAACATACTAATGATTTAAAGCAATTTGTTGAACAGAGGTTTTCTGACCATTATGGTAGCACAGATAACTTTAACTTTGCTACAACAGAAGATGATGTTGACACCATATTTGATTTTTTCTTGCTTAATAAATTAAATAATTTTGGTGATTATGAGGATGCAGTCACTCAGAGAGATAATATTCTGTTTCATAGTACACTTAGTACATATATGAATCTGGGATTAATAACTCCCACAAAAATCATTGATAAGACTATGGATTTTGCTTTGAATCATAAAATTAAGATCAATTCACTTGAAGGATTTATTCGTCAAATTATTGGTTGGCGAGAATTTATAAGAGGAATTTATCAAAATTTTAGTGATGATTTTGAAAATAGGAATTTCTTTCAGCATAATCGATCAATGAAATCTTCATGGTATTCAGCAAATACAGGTTTAGATCCACTAGATCATGCTATAAAAAATGCTTTTAGCGAGGGATGGTCACATCATATAGAAAGGCTGATGATATTATCCAATATTATGAATCTGTGCGAGATAAATCCCATTGAAGTTCATAATTGGTTTATGGAAGCTTTTGTCGATTCATCTGATTGGGTTATGGGTCCCAATGTATATGGTATGGGGTTGTTTAGCGATGGTGGTATTTTTGCAACAAAGCCATATATTTGTGGTTCAAATTACATACTTAAAATGATGGATTTCAAGAAGGGTGACTGGTGTGATGTGATGGATGGACTGTATTGGCGTTTTATTAATAAACATCGAGATTTTTTCTCAAAGAATCCGAGACTATCTTTGATGGTTTCATCATACGATAAAATGGATGCCTCCAGGCGCGAAAATATTGTTAGAAAAGCAAATGAATTCATACAGAATAATACTACGATATAGGTTAATTCATGCTTTTTAATAAAAAGAAATTAATATACTTACTTACATATTCTGGTGGTATTCCTTTCATAATTTATGCGATAAATTCAATATTTGATTATCCAAAAAATTATGATCAAATCATATCAAGTTCTATAGACATCTATTCATTATTGATAATTTCTTTTATTTCTGGCTCTCACTGGGGCCAGTCATTAAAAACCGATAACAAAGTAAATGTGTTAATATTATCAAATGTGATTGTTCTGGGTATTTGGTTTGCATATATATTTCAGTTTTACTTTAAAAGTATTTTCCTTATTGCCTTTACTATTTTGTTATGGATTGACTATGCGTATCTATTGACAGAAAAAATAAATCGATGGTATCTCGAATTAAGAAGGAATATATCACTTATTGTGTTGTTATCACTAACACTAGGACTAATTTTTTGAATATTCTTTCATTAAATTATATCAAATCCATGGAGCAGTTTTTTCTATTTGATAGGCGAGTTTTAGAAGTTTCATTTCATCACCAATTCCACCCGCAAAATGCATCCCTAACGGAAAACCATCAGAAGTCTTGCCAAACGGAATTGACATTGCAGCACCCCCTGATTGGTTAAAAATAGCAGTAAATGGAGAAAATGATTTAAATAAAAAATTTAGATGTTTATCAATATCTGTGTGGTCTCCTTTTATGGTCCCAATTTCTAGTTTGGGTATAGCTAGAGTAGGTGATAAAATTAAATCATACTTACTCAAATAATAGGAAATTTTTCTTCCTATTGCATGCATCATGTTTATAGTGTTGTGATAATCTAATGCGCTATAGCTTTTAGCATCTTCTATCCACGCCATAGTAAGGGGTTCTATGTTTGCTTCTTTGATATCTATCTTTAAACTCATACATTTTTGACTAATTAAATTCAGGAGATTTACACCAGGTAGTATTTTCCAGGCTCTGAGAACATCAAAGTCTCCCAGATAAATTTCTTCCTCACTGATTTCATGACCCAGCGACTGACAGAGTTTGGCAATTTTTATTGTATTTTGAGTTAATTCTTTGCTTAATTGTGTACCAAAAAAGTCTTTAGTTAAGTAAGCAATTTTTAATTTATTAGCTGGTTTGTCAATTTCATTTAAAAAAACTTTTTCATCAGTCGTATAATAAGGTTCACCAAGAAAATTATTTTTTGATATATCAAGGATTGCAGCACTATCTCGTACTGATTTTGTAATCACATGGCTAGTCACCATGCCACCCAATCCCTCACCAATCAATGGACCGGATGAAATCCTTCCTCTGGATGGTTTTAGACCAAATAGCCCACAAAGTGCTGCAGGTACTCTTATACTTCCGCCACCATCTGTGCCGTGGGCTGCTGGTACATAGCCTGCACAAACAGCAGCAGCAGAGCCTCCAGATGATCCACCTGGAGAATATTTTATATTGATGGGGTTTCTTGTGGGCGGATGAGCTAGTGGCTCTGTTGTTAATGATAAGGCCATTTCTGGTGTTTTTGTGAGCCCAAAAATTACAAAACCGGCCTTTTTATATTGTTCTATGAGATTACTATTAAAATCTGCAATGTTATCTTTGAAAAGATTGCATGTCATTGTAGTTGGAATGCCTTTTATACTAACATTCAAATCTTTTACCAAAAAGGGCACACCTTCGAAGTATCCTCCGGATAATTCATTTTTTATGTATGACTTTGCTTCTTCATACATCTTTGTATTAAGGGCAGATATTTTTGGCTCATTTTCTTCAGCAATTTCTATCGCAAGATCAAGTAACTCATAGGGCGATACCTCACTATTTTTAACAAGATTAGCGAGACCTATTGCATCAAAATTTTTATATTCATTCCTGTTCATTATCTCTATCCTAATAAAAAAAGGGATAGAGTGTAAACCCTATCCCTCATAAAAAACAAAAATAATATTATTTTACATTTTTTTATATTTAGCTGCTTCTTCTGAACCGCTAGTTGCACTACCTTTGCTGTATGAGTGTGCACCCATTCCTGCTAGGTTACCATCTTTCACAATTAAGTATTCATTTCTAATTGGATTGCCATCAAAGAAGCATTCTAGTATCTCTCTTACACCTGCTGCATATCTAGCCTGAGCTGAGAGAGAAGTACCAGATGTATGCGGAGTCATACCATGGTTTGGCATTGTTCTCCAAATATGATCGTTTGGCGCAGGTTGTGGGAACCAAACGTCACCTGCATATCCACTCAATTGTCCTGACTCGAGTGCTTTTGCAATCGCCTCTCTGTTACAAATTTTTCCTCTTGCAGTATTTACAATATATGCACCTTTTTTCATCTTATTGATTAGAGTCTCATCAAATAGATTTTCTGTTTCTGGATGTAATGGACAATTTATTGTAACCACATCACATACTGATACTAACGACTCAACAGTTTCATGGAATGTAAGGTTTAATTCTTTTTCAACTGAATCAGGTAATCTGTGACGATCGAAGTAATGCAAATGAACATCAAATGGTTTCATCTTTCTTAGTGCATCAAGACCAATTCTTCCTGCTGCAACTGTTCCAACATGCATACCTTCAACATCATATGATCTTTGAACTGCATCA
The DNA here is from genome assembly GCA_038133315.1 of Hyphomicrobiales bacterium. Classification (GTDB taxonomy): domain Bacteria; phylum Pseudomonadota; class Alphaproteobacteria; order Rhizobiales; family TMED25; genus TMED25. Next base: position 5,088 of record JAYPSX010000027.1, on the reverse strand, counting down.
GCAATATTCCATCCGCCTTCATTAACAATTCTGTGTTGATTATGGTAATCTCTGACCATAGATAAAATCATCATTACAATATGCTCAGCAACAGATCTTGAGTTACAATATGTTACCTCAACAACATCAATATTATGATCCATCGCAGCTTGTAAGTCCACATGGTCTGATCCAATACCTGCTGTTACAGCCATTTTAAGATTTTTCGCTTTTTCAATTCTTTCTCTTGTTAAATAAAATGGAAAGAATGGTTGTGAAATCACAACATCAGCATCTACTAATTCTTTGTCTGCTTGGCAGTTGTCTCCATCTTTGTCAGATGTCACGACAAGTTCATGACCGTTTGACTCTAAAAATTTTCTCAAGCCTAGTTCACCAGATACACACCCTAGTAATTCACCTGGTGTGAAATCTATTGATTTTGGACTCGGTAGAGACATGCCGTCTGGATATTTATCAAGCTTTGGTAGTTCAGATAAAGCATAATTTTTTGGCATACCGCCTTTAGGATCATCATATAATATGCATAATACTTTCATTTTATTTATTCCATGTGTTGGTTAGTATAATTTTTTTATTTAATAACATCTTTGAATAGATGCATCAAACATAAAGTTCTAAAATAATTTGAAGTCTTTTTTAAGTATATAATTGTTTATAATATATGCTTGAATGATAATTATCAAACAGCCAGAAATAATCGGTGTTATCAAGAAATCAAAAGAATAGCCACCTAAGATAACAATAATTGGGTTGCCGCCAGCAGGTGGATGAGTTGAATTTGATAGTATCATAAAGAATACACCCAAACCCACTGCAATGGGGATGATCATTGATGGTGACATAGCTAATTCAACTACAAAGAATGCGTAACAGATCAAACCAACAAGTGAAGTTATTACATGCCCAAATAATACGTTCCTTCCTTTTGCGAATGGGCTTTCTGGATAGCCTAATACAAGCACCATAGAAGAACCAAAAGAAGCAACAAGGAATAATCCAAGATCTGTCCCGTTTGTTAAGAATGATAATGTTCCTATGATGACTATTGAAAAAATTCCAGCAATCAAGGCTTTGTTAAGTAAATCTTTTCTCATATTATTAGTGTCATGAAATAATTTTTATATTATAAGTCTTATTATATATTATAAGAATATTCAATTGATTAAATTCTAACATCAACTTGGGGAGATAAAAATGATATTTGATCACAGAACCTATACAATTCAACCTGGAAAAACAAATGAGTATGTAAAGATTTTTGAAGAATTTGCATATCCAGTTGCCGTTAAAAATGGACTCAATCTTGTTGCCTATTTTGTGAGTAAAGTTGGCACACTCAATCAGGTTGTTCATATCTGGCAATATAATGATTTAATGGAATTTGAAAAACTCAGGGAACAAAGAGATGCTGACCCAGGTTGGACGCTTTACAGACAAAAAATTGCTGGAATGATTGTGGCCCAAGAAGATAAGCTGATGTCTGGTGCTCCTTTTTCACCAATTAAATAATAAATTAAATAGTACTTGGAAATAGAATAATGGTAACAACTACTGAAGAAATTTTAAAAAAAAGAAGTACCGAAGAAGGAATGATCTCGGGTGGTCATCTTGTCGCTAAGGCTCTCAAAAACGAGGGTGTTGATACGATCTTTACATTATGTGGTGGGCATATAATCGATATTTATGACGGTTGTATTGAAGAGGGCATTAGGATTCTTGACTTTAGGCATGAACAAACTGCTGCTCATGCAGCCGATGGGTATGCAAGACAGACAGGGAAGCTTGGCTGTTTAGTTACAACAGCAGGTCCTGGGTTCACTAATGCCATTACCGGCATTGCAACAGCATTCAGATCAGAAAGCCCCGTCCTGCATATCGGAGGGCAAAGCGCTCTCTCACAATGGAAAATGGGCGGGCTTCAGGAACTTCCACATATGGAGATTCTTAAACCTATTACAAAATTTTCTTCAACAGTGATGTCAACTGAGAGAATTTCAGACATGGTGGCAATGGCAGCAAGAGAATGTTTTAATGGAGCTTGTGGACCTTCATATCTTGAAATACCAAGAGACGTATTAGATAGAGAAATCCCAATCAGCAGTGCAAAAATACCTGAGCTGGGGAAGTATAGAGCTTCAATAAAATCTCAAGCTGACATTGAATCAATAAAACAAGTATCAGAGATTTTACAGGTATCTGAACGACCTGCTATATTATTCGGTCAGCAAGTATGGCAAAGCCGAAGTCAGAATGAAGCGATAGATTTTATCGAAAAATTACAAATTCCTGCTTACACTAACGGTGCCAGTAGAGGGATGATTGATAGCAAAAGTATATATTGTTTCGATAGGACTAGAGGAGATGCTTTCAAAGATGCAGATACGATAATAATCGTTGGTACGCCATTTGACTTTAGGATGGGCTATGGATCAAGAATATCAAAGGATATAAAAATCATCCAAATTGATCAGGATTATACAAATGTTGGGAAAAATAGGGACATTGATGTTGGATTAGTTGGACATCCGGGTGCTATTATGGCTCAAATTCAGGAATATATGCCTGAATACTCTCAAAATATCCTGACAAAACGACATGAATGGGTCGAGTCTTTGGCTGTAAAAGAAGATGAAAAATATCAGAAGTTATTGCCAACTTTCAAGTCTGACAATAAACCTATTCATCCATATCGTGTAGCGTATGAGATAAATGAATTTTTATCTGATAATACTATTTTTATTGGTGATGGAGGAGATGTGGTTACTATATCAGCACAGGCTGTAAGGCCAAGAAATGCTGGTCAATGGATGGATCCGGGAGCACTTGGTAGTTTAGGTGTTGGGACGGGTTTTGCTATAGCTGCAAAATTAGCAAATCCAAATAAAGAAGTGCTTTGTTATTACGGCGATGGTTCCTTTGGAATGACAGCGTTTGATATTGAAACAGCAGATCGATTTGGTTTACCATTTATAGCGGTCATAGGTAATAATTCCGCTATGAATCAAATTAGGTATGGTCAATTAGCTAAATACGGACAACAAAAAGGTAATATCGCTAATAAGTTAGGTGATATGAATTTTTCAGAATTTCCGAAACTTTGGGGTGCGCATGGGATTGATGTGAAAGATCCTAATTTGATTTCTGAAGCCTTAAATGAAGCCAGGGAATATGTTAAAAAGCATAAGAAATCTGTTGTAGTTAATATCTGGGTGGATCCGAATGAATACGCACCAGGTACAAAAGCACAAACAATGTATAAATAGAGGAAAAAATAATGGAAGCATTAAAAGATGTAACGATTCTTGATTTCACACATGTGCAATCCGGACCAACATGTACACAGCTGCTAGCATGGTTCGGCGCAAATGTTATAAAAATCGAAAGGCCTGGGGGTGGAGATATTACACGTTCACAATTGCGTGATAAGGATGATGTTGACTCACTTTATTTTACGATGCTTAACCATAACAAAAAATCTGTTACGCTCAATGTAAAAGATGAGATGGGAAAGAAGATTTTAGATGATTTAATTCTTAAATCAGATGTGTTTGTTGAAAATTTTGCACCAGGAACTCTTGATAGAATGGGCTATGGTTGGGACTATATACATAAATTGAATCCAAAAATTATCCTGGCATCAATAAAAGGTTTTGGCCCAGGACCTTACGAAGATTGTAAGGTCTACGAAAATATAGCTCAATGTGCTGGTGGTGCTGCTTCAACAACAGGTTTTCTTGATGGACCTCCATTAGTAACAGGCGCTCAGATTGGTGACTCTGGAACAGGCTTGCATCTTGCATTAGGTATTGTTACAGCCCTTTACCACAGAGAAAAATCAGGCATTGGACAAAAAGTTGATGTTGCTATGCAGGATGGTGTAGTAAATTTATGCAGGGTTAAATTAAGAGACTACCAAAGACTGTCAAGTGGTCCATTAACTGAGTATAGTCAATACGGACAGGGTATTCCATTTACAGACACGACACCAAGGGCTGGAAATGACTCAGGGGGTGGTCAACCAGGTTGGATACTCAAATGTAAAGGCTGGGAGAACGATCCTGACGCTTATGTGTATTTTATTACTCAAGCTCCAGTATGGGATAAGGTTTGTAACGTCATAGGTAAAGATGAATGGATTGATGATCCTGAATTCTCAACTCCAAAAGCCAGACTCAATAAATTGTCATTCATTTTTGATACAATAGAAGAGTGGACAAAAACCAAAACAAAATTTGAAGTAATTAAAATTTGTGATCCACTTGGTATACCATGTGGACCTATTTTATCTATGAAAGAAATTGCTCATGATGAGTCACTTAAAAAAACAGGTACAATTGTAGAAGTTGATCATCCAACACGGGGTAAGTATATTACCGTTGGGTGTCCAATTAAATTATCAAATTCAAAGGCTGATGTGCAAAGATCTCCTCTACTCGGAGAGCATAATGATGAAGTTCTAAAAGGGCTCCTAAATTACTCAGATGAAGAGATAAATGAAATCAATAATACGAATGCTATGAAATAAGGGTAATAGAATGAGAATTGTACTTCATGGTCAGCAAGCTTTTGGAAGCGCTGTGCTGGATAGATTAATTGAGAATAAAGAAAATATAGTTGCTGTTTGTGCTGCTCCAGATAAGGAGAATGGAAAAATTGATCCACTTGTTGAAAATGCCACTAAGAATAAAATTCCTGTATTCCAACCATCAAGTTGGAAAACTCAGGAAGCATACGATCTAATGAAGTCATTCGACGCTGATTTATGTGTAATGGCCTATGTAACGCTAATTGTTCCAAGTAATGTATTAAATTTGCCAAAATTAGGGTCTATACAGTACCACCCATCATTATTGCCAATGCATAGGGGACCGTCCTCCATAAATTGGCCAATAAATAATGGATCAGATAAAACAGGTATAACAATTTTTTGGCCAGATGATGGACTTGATACAGGACCTATCCTCCTACAAAAAGAATGTGAAATTCTTCAAGATGAAACCTTGGGTGAATTATATTTTAATAAGCTTTTTCCAATGGGGATTGACGGTTTAGAGGAGGCTATAAATCTTGTAAGGAATAATAATG
>JAYPSX010000026.1:0-11055 GCA_038133315.1 Hyphomicrobiales bacterium | reverse complement strand
TACCAGCAGTACTCTCAAGTCTAATTTTTATATTTCCAGATTTTGCCATTTTATCTTCTTTTTTCCCTTTATATAAATATATGAATAGATTTTTAAGTCAACTGATGTTTTATTTTTTTTTAGCTTTAGAACTTATTATTTGAATTGCATTATCAAGAGTAATATCATCAATTGAATAATCTTTACCGATAGAATAATTTTTTCCATCATATTTAATATAAGGCCCATATCGACCACTAGTTATTATAATATGATTCTCTGTGTTAGGGTATTTACCTAAATTTTTATTTGAAGAATTAATCGAACTCTTTTTGGAGTGTTCATTTATTAAAGATACAGCCCTATTAAGTCCAATTGTGTATATGTCATCAAGCTCAATTTTGTTAACATATGTATTCATATGTTTTAAATATGGGCCATATTTACCAATTGCACCAATTATTTCTTCATTTGTGTCTGGGTGGTTCCCTATTATTCTTGGAAGAGATATTAATTGAATTGCAGTTTTTTCATTTAAATCATCTATATTGATATTTTTAGGTATTGATGCTCTTTTGGGTTTACCATCAATCTCTATATTTTCCAGTTCAAGATATGGTCCATATCTTCCACTTTGCAAGATGATATTTTGTTTTGTTGTAGGATCAATCGCAATTATCTCTTTTTTAATGGAGTTTAAGCTTTTAGCAGATAGATCTCTCTGGAATTTACACTCAGGATAATTGGAGCAGCCAACAAATGAACCATCTTTAAATGAAAGAAGAGTTAAGGTTCCATCACCACATTCAGGACACAATCTTGGATTTTCGAGATCTTGGTCAAAAATGTATGGTGCCAAAGTCTCATTTATGACATTTATAATATCTTTTCTTTCAATATTAGTAATTTTTTGTGTAGATTCATCAAGGTTCTTCCAAAATTCCTCTAGCAGAGATAGGCGAGTGAAGTCACCATTTGATATTTTGTCTAACTTATTTTCTAAATCTGCTGTGAAATCATATTGAACATATTCTGGATAATAATTTTCAAGAAATGCTGTCACCAATCTACCATTACTTGTCGGAGATATTCTCCTTTGATCTAACTGAGTATAATTTCTTTCAGATAGCTTACTTAAGATACTGGCATATGTTGAGGGTCTTCCAATTCCGAGTTCTTCGAGCATTTTGATAAGTGATGCTGCATTATATCTTGGGGGTGGTTCAGTATCATGTGCAATTTGGGAAACTTTATTACAGAGAATTATATCATCTTTATTCACATTGATTTTGTTATCAATTACTGGCAATTCATCAACAGTATCAGCTTCACTTTTTTGATCATCGTAGATTTCTTGAAAGCCTGAGAAAACTCTTATTTGGGAGTTTGCTCTAAATGTATTTTCGATATTAGCACTATCTGTCGTGATCAATGATATTGCAGTCCTCTCAAAAATAGCGCTTTTCATTTGGCTTGCTAGTGTCCTTTTCCAGATTAAATCGTATAGCTTAAATTGTTCATCAGATAAATACTGTTTTAATTTCTCAGGATTATTATCAAAAGATGTTGGCCTTATTGCTTCGTGTGACTCTTGTGCATTCTTAGACTTTGTTTTGTATACAATTTTTGTATTTGGAATTTGGTTATCGCCAAAGTCACTTTTTATTTTATCTCTAATATTCTCAATAATATTATCTTCAATTTGGACACCATCAGTTCTCATATAGGTTATCAGCCCACCTTCAATATGTGGATTGTCGATCCCTTCGTACAACCTTTGAGCAATCTGCATGGTTCGAGTAGGATCAAATCTAAGCCTTTTTGATGCTTCTTGCTGTAATGTAGATGTGGTAAAAGGTGGATAAGGTTTTTTTTCAAAGTCAGACTTATTTATATCAGTAATCTTATATTCACAATTTAGTAGACTTTCTTTGATCAAATTAGCTTCTTGCTCTGAAGAAATATCAAATTTTTCTAACCTCTTGCCATTTCTACTATATAAATATGCAGAAAATTCCTGATTATCTTTTGTTTTAAAATCACCATTTATCGTCCAATATCTTTTACTCTTAAATGTTTCTATTTCTGACTCTCTTTGACAGATTATTTTTAATGCAACTGACTGGACACGTCCTGCTGATTTCGCACCAGGTAATTTTTTCCATAGAACAGGGGATATTGTAAATCCTATTAGATAGTCAAGAGATAGACGTGCCTTATATGCTTCAACTAAATCTATATCAATATTTCGAGGCTCTTTTATTGCATTTAGTACCGTTTCCTTTGTTACTGCATTAAATACTACCCTTTCAAAATCTTTCTTTTCTTTGCCATTAAATAATTCATATAGATGCCATGAAATTGCTTCTCCTTCTCTATCAGGGTCAGTGGCTAATATAACCTTCTCAGCTTTTTTTACTTCTTTTTTGATTTCATTTATAGTTTTAGACCTTGTAGAATTAGTTTTCCAAATCATTTCAAAATTATTATTTGTCTGTATAGAACCTGATTTGGCAGGAAGGTCTCTTACATGCCCCATAGATGCAAGAACTTTATAGTTTGAGCCTAAATATTTATTAATTGTTTTAGCTTTTGCCGGAGATTCTACTATTACTAATATCATTTATCTTTAAATTTGGTCTCTTTGCCTGCGATTAATCTTTTTATATTTTCAATATGCCTATATATCAAAATTAAAGTTATGAAAAGTATAATCGTTAGATTTAAATTAAAAACCTCTGTGTTATGGATTGTTGAATATATATTGAGATTCTCACTAAACAGCTTTATTTGGAAGGAAAGATAGATTGCTGGCATGCATATAACGCTACATATTGCTGATAGTGAAGAGTATCTATAAATAGAGAATATGATTAACCAGACAAAGATAAATAAAATTGCCATAATAGGGCTTGTTGCTATAAGAATTCCAATATAAGTTGCAATACCTTTGCCACCTTTGAAATTTAACCAAATAGGTAAAATATGCCCAATTAATGCAAAAAAACCAATAATGAGGGGGTAATCAAAACCGATTTTTTTAGATATCAAGATGGGTATTAATCCTTTTGAGACATCAAGAATAAGTGTCAAGAAGGCTACTTTTTTATTGCCTAACCTTAAGACGTTAGTGGCTCCTATATTGTTTGAACCATGTTTTGTAATATCAATTTTTAAAAATTTTTTGGAAATTAACAAACCAAATGGAATACTTCCTAGTAAATATGCGAAACAAGCCAGTAATATAAATAAAGACATAGGAATAAGGGTTGATTAAAATTAATTTATTGTACTATAAATAATATTTCCACCTACCATTGTAAGCAATACTTTTCCTTGCATTTTTTGATTTTCAAATGTGGTATTTTTACATTTTGTTTTTAAATTGTCTGCATCCAGTACCCAGGGGGTATCTCTATCAAATAGAATAAGATCTGCTTTTTTGCCAACTTCAAGACTTCCAACATTCTCTAAATTGAGTATTTTTGCTGGATTATAGGTCAATTTTTTAATTAATCTTGGCAATGAAATATGCCCTTCGTGATAAAGCGATAGGGAAGCTGATAGTAGTGTCTCAATTCCTACAGCACCATATTCTGCTTCTTCGAACGGAAGACGCTTCGACTCTGTACCTTGTGGGTCATGGTTAGATGTGATTACGTCTATTATATCATTGGAAATGTTCTCAAGTAAGAATGACCTATCAGCTTCGGAACGCAGAGGAGGGCGGACTTTAAAAAATGTTCTATAAGTTCCAATATCATTTTCATTGAGTTTTAGGTTATTTATCGATATTCCACATGTCACAGAGCTTAACAGATCCTTGTATCGTTTTATTATCTCGTATGACTCTCTAGTGGAGATGCAAATTGAATGGTATTTATTTGTCGCATATTTGGCGATCATTAGTTCTCGTTCTAAAGAAATTGCTTCTGATATCTTTGGCACACCAGGCAACCCAAGCCGCATAGATAATTCACTCTCGTTTACTACACCGTATTTATCAAGGTCTGAGTTGCTGTTTTGGAGAATTAGGGCATCATAATTCGAAGCATATGTGAAGGCGTTCTTTAAAACATTTGTGTTATTGTTGAAATTATATGCGTCTGAAAAACCAAGAGCTCCAGCTTCAATGAGAGAGCCCATTTCAGTCATAGTTTCACCGCCATGTTTTTTCGTCAACGCTGCAATTGGGTAGATGTTAACTTCAGATTTATCAACAGATTTCCTCTTTATGTATTCTACTAATTCTGGTTCATCAACTATTGGGTTAGTGTCAGGACGGCAAGCTATTGATGTAACCCCAGAAGCTTTTGCTGCATCGCTAATATCCTCAATTGTCTCAATATGTTCATACCCAGGTTCTCCAACAAAAACCCACATATCAATTAAACCGGGTGATAGGGTCTTATAATTACAATCTATAATCTCACATTCAGATATGGAATAATTTGGATCTGGTGTATTAAAGATCTCACAAATATTTCCATCCTGAGTAAGAATTGACCCAATAAATTCTCTCTCATTTTTTGGATCAATTAATAGAGCATTTTTAAATATTGTGGCTTTATTCATTTTCTATCTCATTGATAATATCTCAAGTATCGCCATTCTCGCGGCAACCCCCATCTCAACTTGGTCTTTGATTACACTTTGTACATTATCTGCAACTGACGTGTCTATTTCTACACCTCTATTCATAGGGCCGGGATGCATAACTATTGCATCACTTTTTGCAATTGATAATTTTTCTTCATCTAGCCCATAATATCTGAAGTATTCCCTTGTTGAAGGGATATAAGAACTCAACATTCTCTCATTTTGTAGTCGAAGCATCATTATAACATCTACATTTTTTATGCCCTCACGCATATCGTTGTATATGTTAACTTTATACTTATCTATGTTCCTTGGTAGTAAGGTTGTCGGTGCTACTAAATTGATATTGGCACCAAGGAGTGATAGCATTAGTATATTTGATCTAGCAACTCTACTGTGTAAAATATCACCACAAATTGCAATCTTTAATCCTTCAATTCTTTTTTTATGATGTAATATGGTGAGTGTATCTAAAATTGCTTGTGTCGGGTGCTCATGTGATCCATCCCCAGCATTTACTACAGAGCAATCTACTTTTTGAGATAGCAGTTCGGCCGCACCCGCGGATTGATGACGTACAATTAATAAATCTGGCTTCATTGCATTTAATGTAACAGCAGTATCGATAAGTGTTTCACCTTTGGTAACAGAAGATTGTTTAAGTGACATGTTGATTACATCAGCACCTAACCTTTTCCCAGCAAGCTCGAATGAACTTTGTGTCCTTGTTGATGGCTCAAAAAAAAGATTAATTTGTGTTTTTCCTCTCAATATATCAAATTTTTTTGGTATATTTTTATTTTTATCAAACCACTCCAATGATTTGGAGATAATAAATTCTAAGTCTAATTGAGAAGTTTTTTCTATCCCCAAGAGATGCTTGAGTTGTGGGATGTAAGAAGAATCAAATTTAGTTATATTCATTAAAAATATATATATAACGAGGTTTGGGTTTTTCTGCAACATTATTTATTTATTTTTATTTTAAATTGAATTAAATTTTATTAATGTAAATCTTTATTTGGTGAAAATGACTATCAATATTGCACTTCTTGGAACAGGTAGAATAGCCGAGTTTGGATATATTCCTGCAATCCAACAAATTAGTGATACAAATATCATATCTGTTCTCTCGCGTGATGAAGCAAGAGGTAAGGCTTTTGCTAAAAAGCATCAAATAAAAAAATCATATGTAGACCTTGATGAATTACTTCGAGATAAAAGTTTAGATGCCGTAATAATATGTACACCAGATGCTATGCATGAAGAACAAGTCATAAAATCTTGCCGAGCAAACAAACACGTTTTATGTGAAAAACCGATGTCAACTGATTATCAAAGTTGCTTGAGGATGATTGAAGAGATCAAAAAGAGTAAAATAATCTTTGGTATGGCATACAATAATCGATTTAATGCAGGTCTCAGGTATATCAAGGAACAAATTGAGAAAGATCAAATCGGTAACATTTATTATGCTAGAGCTATGTTATCCACTCAACAAAATGATCCTGAGGGTTGGCGAGCTCTTGGTGATCAATCAAAATTTTGGGCAATGAGCGCTACGGGCACTCATATGATAGACATTTTTAGATGGTATTTCGGTGAGCCTATTGACTCAAAGCTAATATCACTCTCACCAAAATATAGGAGTCCCAATGATGAAATTTCAACACTTACACTGAATTTTAATAATAAAATATTGTGTGATGTGACAGCTTCGGCAATTTTACCTCGTGTAAATAGAATTGAGGTTTATTCAGATACTGATGTAATTATTGGCGAAAATGTTTTTGGCATAAAGACTGATGAAGAGATATATCATAATGATAAAAAAATTTTGATTGAGCCTATAAGTTCATTTTTTGGAGAAGTAGTAGATTTTACAAACGCAATTATTAAGAATAGTTCTCCACGCTCAACATTTGAAGATGGCATTAAAAACCTAATCATTATGCAATCTTAGCACAGACAAACTTACTTTTTAATATTTGATATTCTGTCAAGTATTCCTTGTAGGATATAAGTAGCAGCGAGTTTGTCGATAACATCTTTTCTTTTTTTTCTTGATAGATCCGCTGAGATAAGAACCTTTTCTGCTGCAGATGTGGACAGCCTTTCGTCCCAAAGTATGATTGGAATATTAGTTCTTGCTTCTAGGAGCTTTGCAAAAGACATAGTTGATTGTGATCTTGGTCCTTCGGAAAAATTCATATTAATTGGATAGCCAAGAACAATTCCACTTATACTAAATTCATCACAAATATTCAGAATACGCTCAATATCAAGTTTTGTTTTTTTTCTTTTGATCGTTTCAAATGTAGAAGCAATAATTCTTGAAGAGTCTGAAATAGAGACACCTATTGTTTTTGTGCCAAGATCAAGTCCAATAAGCCTATTGCTAAAGGTTTCGTTATCTAATGCTTGATTTATTTCTTTGTAGATCATAATCAACAAGTATAAATGAAAATAATAAAATAAAAAAAAATATGTTAAATTTGTTTTTTTTTATATATATATCTTATAACTAAATTTTTATAAAAAAATGACTATTTCAAAAGACACAATTTTAAAAGTAGCTAATCTAGCGAAAATATCAATCTCAGAAGATCAAATCGAAAAGTTAGAGGGTGAAATATCCTCAATATTAAATTGGGTGGAGACTTTGAATGAAGTAGATACTGACAATATAGAACCAATGTCGAATAGCTTGACTAATTTTTTGCAAATGAGAGAAGATATTGTTAATGATGGGGAAAAGGGATCGGAGATTTTAAGTAATTCACCAGCAGAGGATAAAAATTTCTTCGTTGTTCCAAAAGTTATTGAATAAGATGATTGACGTAAGAATACTAGATTTATGTACAATTAGAGACGCACTAAAAAAGGGTGATTTTACTTCAAAAGAATTAGTAAAATCCTATATCGAACGAATTGAAGACTCATCAAAATTAAATACATATAACACAACTACTTTTGAACAAGCGCTTCATAAAGCTGAGATAAGTGATGGTAAAATTCAAAAAAATGAATCAAGGCCGCTTGAAGGAATTCCCATTGGTGTCAAAGATCTATTTTGCACACACGGAGTAAAGACAACAGCCTCTAGCAAAATTTTGGAAAATTTTATTCCACCTTATGAGTCAACTGTTACTGAGAATTTATTTAAATCTGGCATGATAATGCTAGGTAAACTTAGTAATGATGAATTTGCCATGGGTTCATCCAACGAAACAAGTGCAAATGGATCTGTTGTCAATCCATGGAGATCGAAAAATTCTGAAAAAGAATTAGTTCCTGGAGGATCCTCTGGAGGCTCATCTGCTGCTGTTGCTGCATCACTATGTCCAATAGCCACTGCAACGGATACAGGCGGTTCAATTAGGCAACCCGCAGCATTCACTGGAACAGTTGGTTTAAAACCAACATATGGTAGATGTTCACGTTGGGGTATAGTAGCTTTTGCATCATCTCTTGATCAAGCAGGACCAATTACTAAAACAGTTAGAGACTCCGCACTGGCTCTCCAGGCAATGGCAGGTTATGATAATAAAGATAGTACCAGTGCAAACATTGAAGTTGAAAATTTTGAAGACTACATGAGCTCTAATCTCAACGGTATGAGCATAGGAATACCAAAAGAGTTTGAGGAGCTGGATCTTTCACCAGATATAAGACAGAATTGGGAAGAGGTTATTCAGTGGTATAAAGAATCTGGTGTTAATATAAAATCTATAAATTTACCTCATTGTAAATATGCACTTCCAGCATATTATATAATTGCTCCCGCTGAAGCATCCTCAAATCTTGCCAGGTATGATGGAGTCAAGTACGGAAAGAGAGTGTCTGGTGAAGACCTTGATAGTTTGTATAAAAGAACAAGAGGTGAGGGGTTTGGTGATGAGGTTAAAAGAAGGATATTGATGGGTACTTATGTGCTGTCTGCAGGCTATTACGATGCTTATTATCTAAAAGCACAGAAGGTGAGGAGGCTTATTCACGAAGATTTTGTGCAAGCTTTTAAAACAGTAGATGCAATATTAACTCCAACCACTCCTACCACTGCATTTGGAATAGGAGAAAATATTTCAGACCCATTAAAAATGTATTCTAATGATATTTTGACAGTTCCTGTTAATTTAGCTGGATTGCCTGCGATCTCAATTCCAAGTGGTTTGGATAGTTCTGGTTTACCCATGGGGATTCAATTAATTACAAATCATTTTGATGAAAAATCACTTTTTAAACTAGGAAAGCTGATTGAAGAATCTAGGATAAATATTGAAATACCCGCAGATTGGTGGATAAAAAAATAACAATGGATGCCCACAATGTCAGAAATTAATAACGCAAAACCTCGCTTTATAATTGAGAGCCAAACAGGTGATTGGGAGGTTATTATTGGTCTAGAAATACATGCTCAGGTTATATCTAATTCAAAATTGTTCTCTGGATCTTCTGCTTCATACGGCGGTGAACCTATGTCTCATGTTAGTCTTGTAGATGCAGCTATGCCAGGAATGCTACCGGTTATTAATAAACAATGCGTTAGACAAGCAGTTAAAACCGGTTTAGGACTAAAGGCTGAAATAAATAAATACTCAGTATTTGATAGAAAAAATTATTTCTATCCTGATTTACCTCAAGGTTATCAGATATCACAGTTTAAACATCCAATAGTTGGAGAGGGTATTGTAAAAGTTACACTTAAAGATGGATCGGATATATTTGTCCGTATTGAAAGACTCCATCTGGAACAAGATGCTGGAAAATCATTTCATGATATTGATCCACAATCTTCATATATTGATTTAAATAGGTCAGGTGTAGCACTGATGGAGATTGTTACAAAACCTGATCTCAGGAGTGCAGATGAAGCTAAATTATTTGTAACAAAACTTCGCACAATCCTAAGATACCTTGAGACGTGTGATGGAAATATGGAAGAGGGTTCACTGAGAGCTGATATCAATGTCTCAGTCAGAAAGCCCGGTGATGAATTAGGCACAAGGTGTGAAATAAAAAATGTTAATTCGATTAAGTTTATTGGAATGGCAATTGATTATGAGTCAAGAAGACAAATTGATGAAATTGAAAGTGGCAAAGAGATTGTCCAAGAGACAAGGTTGTTTGATGTTTCTTCCGGTAAAACACGATCTATGAGAAATAAAGAAGAAGCGCATGATTATAGATATTTTCCTGATCCAGATTTATTGCCTCTGAATCTCAATCAAGATTTTATTGATGAAATATTGAAAGAATTGCCCGAGTTACCAGATGATAAAAAAGATAGGCTTATGGAGCAGTATAAGCTTAATTCTTATGATGCAGATATTCTTGTTTCCGATAAAAAATATGCGGAATATTTCGAGGTTGTGGCAAAAGGAAGGGATCCAAAATTATCTGTTAATTGGATCTCAGGCGAATTATTTAGTGCATTAAATAGGCTTTCAATAGATATTGATCAATCGCCAATAACAGCTGATAATCTCGGTGAGCTAATAGATCTCATTACAGATGGTACTCTTTCTGGAAGGCTAGCAAAAGATGTTTTTGAGATAATGCTGGAAACCCAAAAAAGTGCAAAAGTAATTGTTAATGAAAAAGACATGTCTCAAATAACTGATGAGTCGTCGATAGAAAAACTAGTAGATAAGATTATAAATGAAAACGCTGATAAAGTAGCTCAAGCAAAAGAAAAACCAAAAATGGTTGGATGGTTTGTGGGGCAGATTATTAAAGAAAGTCAGGGTAAAGCAAACCCATCCAAAGTTAATGAGTTGGTATTAAAGAAAATAGGGTTTTAAACAATTATCGTTTAAAGAAATTTAACGCTCTTCCATCAACTAATATCAGTCCAGTTAATATCAATACCAAACCAATTATTTGAGTGGTGTTTATTGTCTCATTTAATATTATTATTGATAATAAAATTGCACTTACAGGCATTAAAAGTGTAACAAGCATAACATTCGAGCCAATATTTTCAATAAGCTTATAGAAAATCAGATAAGCTATGGATGTAGAAAATATTGCGAGTCCTAGTATTGCAATCATACTTTGCTTGCTTGCTTGAGGGACCAACTCATTTCCAGAGAATAGAATAATAGGTAGTAAAATAACTGAGGAAATGGATAGCATATATGTTGCAGATGTTGCGGGGTGAATTTTTTTAATTTCTTTACCAATTAGAGCTGATATTGCATATGATATTGCAGCCAATAAGATTGCTGCCTGACCAATTATGGAATTATCAATATCATGAACACTCAATCCCATTAGCAGTATTACTCCACAAAAGCCAATAATAACCCCAAAAATTCTGTTCAAAGTTGCTTTTTCTCCATTTGGCCAATAATTTGCAATTATGACAGTAAATAGTGGGGTCGTTGCATTTAAAATCGAACCAACACTCGCTGTTATTTCTTGTTGTCCCCAAGCAATTAAATTAAAAGGAATTACATTATTTGTTAAGCTCAT
>JAYPSX010000025.1:0-11075 GCA_038133315.1 Hyphomicrobiales bacterium | reverse complement strand
GAGTAATAGAAGAGCTAGATTCTCCTCTTATTGAAAATGTTCTCCAAAATGAAAGCCCAGGAAGCGTCGCAAAAATTTGTAAAATTCTCGATACCAACGATCAGGCGGTTGTTATTAGCGTCTTAGATGAGGAAAAGAAGGAGGCGGTGCTCAGCAAGCTTAACGCGGAAGACCAAGAGGAGGTTGAAGAAATTTTGTCCTACCCTGAAGAAAGTGCGGGTAGCATTATGACTAAAGAAACTTTTACGCTTAATCAAAAAACCACAGTTGAGGAAAGCATTGAAAGACTAAGAGAGTTTCCAGAAAATGATAAGATTTTTTATGTTTATGTATTAGATGATAAAGAAAAACTCGTGGGGGTAATTTCTCTTCGAACACTGGTAACTTCCAACAAAAACAAAAGACTAAAAGACATAATGATTACAAGTATAAATGCAGCAACTACTGAAACTGACCAAGAGGAGGTTGCTAAAATGGTGGCACAATACAACTATTTGGCTCTTCCTGTTGTCAATAGACAAAATAAATTTTTGGGTATTGTGACTATTGATGATGTAGTGGACATTATTAGAGAAGAGGCCTCAGAAGACATTTTACAAATGGCTGGGGTGGGAAAAGACAGAGAAATTCTGCTCAAAAAAACCTCTGAAAGCGCATATATGCGCGCTCCATGGATTTTGGCAAGTCTTCTGGGCGGTATCTGTGCAGCGGGAATTATTTCTATTTTTGATTTTATGCTTCAAGAAGCTGTTGTCTTGGCGGCTTTTATTCCTGTCATTATTGGAATTAGTGGAAATATTGGAATGCAATCATCCACAATCGTCGTTCGTGGTCTCGCTACGGGAAGAGTAGATTTTTCTAACTCTGCTTCGGTTATAAAAAAAGAAGTTGGCGTAGGTTCCTTATTAGGCATTTTATACGGTTTGGCAGTCGGCGCCTTTTCGTACTGGATAACAGGCGAAACTGTGCAGGGCATCTCCATTGTCGTTGGTATAAGCATTTTATCGGGCATGGTTGTAGCCGCCGGAATAGGGGCTATTGTTCCTATATTTCTTAAAAAATTTGGGTATGATCCAGCAATATCAACGGGTCCCTTTGTTACCACTGCGGTCGATATTGTTGGGGTAACAATTTATTTCTTGGTAGCAAGCAGATTTTTGGCCCTTTAATGTTTAGACCTAAAGTGCTTCGACCTATTATTGTTTTCCTTCTTTTTATTTCATTACATTATAGCCAAGAGAGAAACGAAAACCGCTTTACTGTCAAATCAATTTTTAATATTACCGTAGCAGAAATTACAAGCACAAAAGAGCACATGAATCTTAGCTCTAAAGGTGCAACTGCTGTTTTTAAATCTCCTCCATCATTTGATAAATTAAAATATTCTGAAAATAATTTTTTAAAGTGGCTTCTTGAAACCAAATCTTTTGAAGTTGAAGAAAAAATTGTGGATGGAGAATGGAAAAATGACAAAGAACTATTTGACAATCAAAAAATATCCTATCGTTTTTTGATGGTTCCAGATTCAGAAAATAATGATTCAAAACAAACCTTTCTTTTTCGGCTTGACATTAAAAAAGGGGGTGAGAGCAGTGAAAATGAAGAAAGCTTAAGCATGAATTCTTTAATGCTAGACAGTTCAACAATAAAAGTCTTCATCAACAAATCCGATAATACCTTAAATAAAATCTCCTTAGATTATGGGGTAATGCCAATTAAAATATTGCCCAATGATAAATAAAACCCTTATTGTAGCTGCAGTAACACTTTTTTTAACATCCTGCACTATTTCATCAAAAAACAATAATTGGGCGAATATCAACCAATTTGATGGGCTTTTATTTTTTATAAATAAAAATAACTCGTTAGGTGTTTCCAGCCTTAAACAGCGACCTCTTATTCCATCAGTTGGATATGATTTGCCAACATGGGAAAACTTACTTCCTAACGCCCAAAGAGAATATCGAAGCGGCATTCACATGGGGATTGATTTTACAGCTCCTCTTGGACATGAAATTCGATCTTCTTTTTCTGGGGTGGTGGTTAGAAGTAATAAAGAGTATAGGGATGTAGATATTCAAATCTATAACAGCTATTTAAAAACATCTGCAGTGCTTGGAAAAACCCCAGAAGATATTTACAGCAACATTCTTTTGGGTAAGGCTGTTGTAATTGACCACGGATATTCTGTAGTTAGCGACTATAGAGTAATTACTGTTTATGCACACCTTTCTGAAATTAGCGATGAGATTTTTCCCGGAGCAATCGTAAATAGAGGTCAAATCATTGGAAAATCTGGCAATACTGGCACAAGTTCAGGAGCCCTGAAAAATGACAAGGGATCTCATCTTCATTGGGAAATGCACTTTGATAATAAAAATGACAGATATTACCTGGGCCAAAACATTCCTGGGCCAAACTTATATCAAAATCTTAAAAGCATCTTTGTTAAAGAGTAATAATTGTTTATATGAATAAAAACAAAAAGGGGCCCAAAAGAGCCCCTTTTTATTTTTATTCTAAACCTAATTAAAAGTCTAGAGTAAACTGCATGGTGCTGTGATCATCAAACCACTCATTAGCGGTTCTCATTGCATATGAAATATGCATCACATAATCACCTAGGTCAAGACTTACGCCAGCACCCATTGATACGCCCCAGTTAGTTCCGCTCCATTCATCCCAATCAGCATCAGAAACACCGGTTGGTTGTTGGTCGTCACCAACAGTCATAACAGTAGCAGCACCCAACCATGCTGAACCTAAAGAGTATTTAGCTCCAACAGACAAAGTGTTTGACTGATATGAGTGGTTAGTAAATGTAGTGCTTAAGTCTAAGCTATTCATTAGGGTATAAGTAGCTGATAAGTCTAGGCTTGTTGGTAACGCAAAGTTATCTGCAACAATTCTGAAAGACTCATATGAAGAACCGGACTCAGACTCTACAGGAATTAAATCCTGGTCTAGATTAACACCGTCATAATGCATGCGTGAGCCGATATTCTTCATTGCAACACCGAAAGTAAGCGGTTGATTAGGAAAACGATACTGAACACCAACATCAACAGCCAATCCAGTAGCAGATGTTTCTTCAATGCTCTCAGAAATTACTTTTCCTGAAAGACCAACATTAACTCTATCTGAAAATGCCCTAGCATATCCAGCGGTCGCTGTGAAAAAACTAGGAGAAAAGGTTTGCCCATCTCCTTCAGGAGCAAAAGATGTCGTTTTTGGAATATCTCCAAAATCAAGTGATTTTATTGTCATACCAAAGGTTCCACTTTCGCCCATACTCACAACCATACCGGCATAAGTAACATCAATATCAGCAATATATGATGTTGATGAAACTGATCCTTGAAAACCAGCACTATGACGAGCTAAACCGGCAACATTTGTCCAAAGAGCATCCACTCCTCCAACTGTCGCGACGTTCGAACCGCTAAGCGCTACTGTTGATGTTCCGACAGGAATTAACAGCTGAGAAGCACCCGCTGTACCCTGAGAACGAACGGTACCAGCGAAAACAGCTGAAAAAAGCACTGCGCTTCCAAGGAAGATTTTAAATGTATTTTTCATTTTATATTTTCTCCTTTTTCTTAATAAACGTCAAGACGTTGTTCTGGTTGAATTACTGCTAGTTTGAGAACTTTTTCACCTTTTTGGGTCTCAACATGAGCAATATACATTCCGCTAGCCACTGGAATCTCAAAGTTGTTCTTCAAGTCCCATGAGTTGTGTTGTGATCCGGTATCATTGTGGTGAATAGTTCTTACCAAGGTACCATCTAGAGCAAAAATACGAATAGTAGCTGGCCCTTCAGTTGGCAGATGGGTAAACATAAGTCTTCTATCTAAAGCGTCTCTTTCCTCTGGGTTGTAACCGTAATATGGATTTGGCCAAACCTTAATACGATCAGGATCGTAGTCATTGACAATAACGCCTAATCCTTCGGTATTAAATGAGTAACTATCCTTTGATGAGTTTGGTTTATCTGTTTCAAAAACAATAGAACTTGCACCAGTCCATTTTTTGGCATTATAGTGTCCAACAGCTATACCCGCATCAGTTGGTAAAACTCCACCTGTATCTGGGTCTGGGTTCGGACCAGACTCATCCCAATAATCAGTAAACTGGGTAGCTGTTAAGAAAGGAATGTCAATGTATGCACCATTAAATGCATATGCGCCTGGACATCCACCTTCTTGGTTCCAGTGATCGGGGTTATAACCTGGATCCCAAGCTGCCCAACCACAACCGCCTGAGTCAAACGCATCATTTTCAGCAATATAACGCGCGTCACTATCATTGATACCATCACCGTCAGCATCAGTTAAGTCATAAAAATCACGAACACCATCACCATCAGTGTCAAAGGCTACATAGCCATAAACTGGGTCGTATGATGGGGCATGTAGATATCCTCCAGTCCAGTGCGGAATTCCAGTAGATGTACGACTTATGTCGTACGTATTGTCTTTTAATGCATCATAATAGGCCGCAAATAGCACTTCTTTCTCGCCACTTGCGAAATTATGTCTATATATTGTAAATGGAACATATCCATTGACAGTGTCGGTTGGATAATCCCACGCTAAAGAAGCGCGACTAAAATCAATTTCCAAATCATCCGCTTGCCAAATATCAAATCTGTCAAAGTCTCTATCTGATGGGGTGGTTCCATAAGGTAAATTTATATCCCCAGCTCTGTTTTCAGTAATCATACCAGTAAGTCCAAGACTGAGCCAAGGTACGTATGAAACTGCCGGATCTCTTAGTTGGTTGTTTTCTTTCCAACCAGCTGTCCACTCAGAAACAGAAATAATGGTAGAGGGTTGAGGTCCGTTTACTTCAAGCTGAAATCCATCAACTATTGGTGTCGCGCCAGGTCCAAGCTCTACACCAGTTAAAGTGTTAACGCCACCAACAACTGGATTGTTAGCAACAAGAACCTCACCAGTGGTAGTATTGGTAAGAGTCCAATTTACCGCAGCTTGACCATTAAGATAGTCATCAAAAGTGAGAGAGTAAGAGTCTCCTGTTAAATCAGCAGGATCAACTACAATAGCATTTACAGATCCTCCAGATGGACCAGAGTGGTCCGCTGCTATTGCAGATCCAGAAGTTGCAGTTGTTTCACCGTATGTAAATGTATTGGGTTGTTCTGGACGAACACTAACATACACGGGGCTACTTTCAAGTGTCTTAGGAATACCATATGGATTATATCCATAGGCAGTAACTGCAAAATAGTAATTACGATTTGTAATTAACACTGAATTACCATTCAACGCATCTTTTGTAATCGACAAATGTCTTTGTAGTCCACTATCAGAACCAAATTGTGTTCTAATGTTGATGGTTTCGCCCAGATTTGCATCGAAAACTGAATCATAAATTTCAGTAATGCCGTCAATAACATCGTATGTTGCTATTCGTTTTTTCTTTCCAGCACCTTGAGCAGTTTCATACTGATAAACATTATAACCCTGAAATACAAAATCTGTTGGGTCACCATCATCATCTAGATCAACCTGGCTGGTTGCTATATAATTTTCAGCGGCACCATCCCATTTTAATAAAATCGATTTATCTAAAGAAGAATAAGAAACCTTAGGTGCAGGAGGAGAGTCTGGTAAAGCAAAATCAATATCATATGCTGTTTGTGCAAGTTTATCAACTTCCTTTAAATAAGTAACTGATTCTAATGGGCCACCACCAGCTGCGTGAAAAATACCAAACACAACTTCCTGAGAGTCGCCTGGAGCCATTGTCCAAGGACCAACAGACATCAAAAATCTTCTATCTGCAGATTTACTATAGTTTCCATCAACAGGATTTGAAGTTGAATGTGGTAAAGTTGGATCACCATAAAAAACAAATTTTTGATCATAGGCATCACCAGCAATATCAACTGGATATGCAGACCCATCTCTTCTTAATCCTTGAAGATAGTAGTATGCTTCATCTTCGTCAGCTGGGTCTCTATATACATCATCTCCATTAATATAAAAAGCAAAAGCAGACATAGTTAAGTTTTTCATACCAGGATGACGGGTACCAAACATCTTAGCTCCTTCAGTACAGTCTTCCCCATCTTCACATGGAACCATTGGACCCTGAAAGAAATCATATCCAGCGGCTGGTGTTCCAGTACTAAGAGGAGAATAATATGGGTCTTCGCCATCATTCCAAACGTAACCCATTCCTAATTCAACATCACAACCAACAAAGTCGTCGGATGCACTACCAAGGTCAGGGTCTGACCAAAGTCCTAAATAGGTATCTACTAGAGCATTTTCACCTTTATTAATAACTAGTTGCTTGTAAAAAATCATGTCACCAAAAACGTCTGGTCTATCAAATCCAAAAACGGTTGTTTGAATTTCAACATCAAGCGGGCTTGTTCCAAAGTTTCGTTTGGAAGCTGGGTCACCGTCATTCCCTACAAACCAAAGAACTTGATCTCCAATAAATTCTGGGTGGTCAGGTCCTAAAGGGAGAGGAGAATAAACCCCATCGCCATCTACATCAACCCATGGAGCACCATATTGAACGGGCCACTGTTGAAAGTCATCAAAGTCTAAGGGTGAAGCTAACATGGCTTTTTCCACCTTATAAACTCTATGAACTGCAGAAAGCGGATCTCCGCCCCACGGACCAGGACCCATGTCCTGTGTATAATCCGCGACGATAGTTCTTATTTCACCATTTACCTTTGAAGCCAACCAGAGCGAAGAAGCATAAATTGAATGCACCCCTGTTCCTTTTGGCCACTCTAGCGCAGAATCACCTGTGACGTTTGCATCTAGAATAAGACCGTTGTTGGTTATGTAGGCATGTATTTGGTTTCCGTCGAACGTACCGGTTGAATCTACAAAGTTTGACATACTAAAATTTGAAACTTTTGTGTCCTTAGCAAAAAGTAAGGAACTAAAAGCAAACATAGCTATCAAACTAAAGATTGTAATATTCTTTAAGATTTTCATATCTACCTCTTTATCTTTTTATTTATTAAAAACTTAAATTAAATCCAACTCTTACTTGACGTGGAGCTGACCATCTTCCTGGCTGAGCCAAAATGTCTTGATATAAAGCTCCTGCATCAACATCTGGATTACGTGACAGTCTATTAGAAAGCCATTGCTGTCCACTTTCTGTAGCTATCCAACCATCTTCAGCAACGTTTCCGGTGCCGTTATAAACAGAGTTCACCTGCTCTGAGTCTAATGCATTAGTCACAGATACGTATAGGTTTCCAGACAATCCACCTAGACTAATTAACCTGTCAACGCGAAGGTCTAAATTAGTATATGATGGTTTTGTACCAGAATTAACTGGGCCTTCTGGAAACTCCCAACGGTTTTCAAATACTGTGCTGTAAATTTGAGATGGTGTAAATCTAGTACCACTACCATAACTCATTACAGCATTAAAACCAGTGTTAGCTAGTAAACCTGACTGGTCAGGTGAACGATAGTCAATGATTACGTTTGCTGTGTGAGTTTGGTCATAATCAAGCAAGTTCATTGCTTTTGGATAACCATCGTCAGTACCAATCCAGGTAATATAGAAGTTTTGACCTCCGAAAGATCCGGTACCCCTGGCTTCAGAGTAGGTATAGTTTGCCTGAGCATATAAACCTCTAGTTCTACGCATTTCAAAGTTTGTAGTTAAACCCTGAGAAACCATTACATCACCATTAATGTACTGAGCCCAAGTCTGTTCAGTGTCTGAGCCACCAGTATTGGTGAATGCTTCAGTTCTATTTTCGAGAGTTAAGTAGTCTTTACTTTCTTTATAAAAACCTTCAACCTTTATAGAGGCATAAGATCCAACTCTTTGTTCAATACCTATCTCGTATTGAGTGGATCTTTCTGGCTTCAATGCGGGGTTTTCAGATGCAGTGGCATTTCCTGATAAAATATCTGCAGAAAGTTGTGAGTCTGAAAGGTAAAGAAATGACATTGGCACTGTTTGCCAGTGTGTTCCATAATTAGCCCTAAAAACTGTTCTATCTGTCACGGGAAATGAAAATCCTAACCTAGGATGAGCAGCAGTTTCTTTTTTTGTTTTTTTCCACACAAAGTTTCCATTCCCGTCGCCACTTCTATCGACTCTTTGTCTATTAAAATATAAGTGATTAAAACCATCAGAGTCACCGTAACCATCACCATCTGAGTCGGGAGCCATTGCTCCTGTATCAATTTCTTCAAGAGACAAACCTAGCTGAACAACGACATCTTTAAACTCAAGCTTATCTTGTACATATAGTCGACTTTGTTTAGGTCTAGCAGGAGCTAGCATGTGATCATTTTGATTGTATGATCCATTCCACTTATCACCATATATATTATATCCAAGGTTGGTTACATATAAAGCGCGATAGTTAATAAATCTCCAATCTGCAACATTGCTACCAGCTGCGATGATTTCTTCATCACTGGCTACCCAGTCACCATTAGTGTCAACTGTAGAAATTGCTCTTGCAACACCAGATGCTCCTAATCCATATCTAGAAATTTCATGATTGTCAATAGACGCACCAAGTTTGATTTCATTATAACCAATTTGGTTAGTATAGTCGATACTTAAAGTGTTTGTGGTTGATTTTCTTTTATCGTATGATGTGTATTGACTACCATATCCTGAAACTCCAATAAACTCATCCACAGACAGAGGGTTAAATCCTGTTGTGTCTCTTTTATAATAATTAACTGAACCCCACTCTTTGGTTCTTCTACCGTAAGAAATTATGTCATCTAAATAATTTTTATTACCATCTTTTGTTTCGTAGGTTTGTGAAGAAATTGAGGCCTTAATATAGGACAGAGGGCTAATGGTATATCTTGCATTAAGGTATCCCATTGAAAAATCTCTTTTGCCAATATATGAACTATTAAATCCACCAAGTGTGTTTCCAAAGCTATAGCCTCCAGATTCAAAACCATAGGTTTGAGTACCAACTTTTAAACGCAATGGACCAAAGTCCATAGTAGAGTTAGCATTAATAGTTAAGCGGGTTGATTCAGAATCTGGTCTTTGGCCATACATACGTCTATAATTACTATAAACAACATATGAAGTTTCATCTTCGCCAGCCGCATTTTCTCTAATAACGGTTTCGATGTGATGAATTTTTTGACCATTGGCATCAAAACTATACTTATATCCATCGGTTCCATCACTATAGTATTCTGCGGGTGGAGCATCTTGCATAGCTACCGCATCCATCATTGGCCAATAGCTATAAGAGACCGGTCCACCAAAGTCTCTGTTTTCAACAGATAAATAAACTTTAATATTATCAGAAATTGGTCCACCAAAATCAAAGTTTACATTTTGATATCCATCTGAATATAGTTTGTCTGGATCTGTGTCAGCATCAGAGCCTAGAGAAAATTCCCCACCAACTCTAGCTGTCCACTGGTTTCCACCGGTCTTGGTTGTAATATTAACGATACCACCATTTGCACCACCATATTCAGCAGAGAATCCACCTGTTTGAACAGAGACCTCTTGAAGTGCTGCTTGTGAGTTACCGCTTAATAAATTTCCGCCAGAGTAAACATCTTTTACTGGAACACCATCAACATAGTAACGACTGTCTCCACTTCTACTTCCACGGAAATATCCATTAACAACACCAGTTTGAAGGTTAACAATATTGCCAACACCTCTTACTGCAAACGCATCAATTAACTCTTTATCAACGATACGAGTAGTATTGGTTGCGTTTGGATTGATTAATGGTCTTTCTCTTGTTACTGTAACCTCTTGACCCGCAACAGCTGCAACATCTAAAGCAAAATCAACAGTTGTTGTAAAACCAACTGAAGTTCTTACTCCTGCTTCAACAACGGTTGTGTAACCGATGTATTCTGCGCGAAGGTCATAGTTTCCAACAGGAACGTCGAGAATGTAGTATCTACCAAGTTCATCGGTAGCCGCACCCAAATTAGATCCTTCAACAACAACGTTGGCACCTACAAGAGGATTACCATCAGCATCAGTAACAACCCCTGCTAGTTTAGCAGTAGTGGACTGTGCCAGCAACATTGCTGGAAGAATAAAGAGCGCTATTAACATACGTAGTTTTCTCATTATTCTACCTCCAAATGAGTATTTATACATTTTAAACAATTTTTAATTTTTTGTTTCTTACCCTTATATATAGTATTAATTCTATATACTAAGTGCATGCTCTCCGAGGAGGCGTACCCCTTCGAATAAGCATTTCGAATAAATTGATGATAGATTTAATAGATGTCAAGTCTTTTTAAGATATTTTTTTTAAAAAAATATTCTTGCCTAGTTTGAATAAAACTCAAATATGGCTTCTTCTTCATATGGTTTATAGGAATCAAAATCCACCGGTTGATCCTTTAGGCTATAATTAAAAAAATCTAATACCGCCTTGTCCACTAGTAGATCAACAATTTTTTTATCTACTCCACCCAGCGTATTGATCGGAATACCCAAAGAAGATTTGTCGTCATAAATTAGTTTAAAATCTGTAAAAGTATAATGAAGGCTTTCTTTTAAATAAATAACATAGCTTTCATTGTTGCCCTTTAAAATCAGGCTATACATTTTGTTGTTTTCGATGCCACTTTCTGAATCGTTAATATCACCAAAAACCTCAATATCCTTGAACTGTTCTTGAGCAATATGCATAAATGGTTTATTGGTGTTGGTTTTAGCCTGATCTTCTGAAAGACCAAAAAACCACCCATCTAAAGCAAGCGCCGCATCAAAATCATCATCTTGTAACAGCCCTAAATAGCTAGTGCCCCCACCCATCGAATGACCAAAAATTCCAATTTTGTCAAAGTTAATAATGTGATTAAGAGGGTTGGGAGCTCCACTGTCGAAGGTGGTTTTTTTTAATTGGTTAACTAAATATTGGGAGTCTTTAAGCCGATAATCAATTAGTCTGTTGGTATAATATTTTTTCTGATAGGAGGCCTGTTGATCCCATGAAACGTTTCTTTTGTAAGGAAGGGGAAGTCCATTTTTATCAAAACTAATGACGGCGTTGAAGGTATGATTACAAGCAATAACAACGTACCCTT
>JAYPSX010000024.1:2676-11221 GCA_038133315.1 Hyphomicrobiales bacterium | reverse complement strand
CTTCTTCAAAAATCAATTGAATTCCAAAATGAAACAACAGAAAAACAATCTAAGAAGATTGAATGGAGAAATACAAATATAGAGGACAGGCTATCTTATTCTCTAATAAATGGAATCAATGACTATATTGAAGAAGACGTCGAAGAAGCAAGATTGCAAATTGGAGAACCACTGGCTGTGATTGAAGGCCCTTTGATGAAGGGTATGAATGTTGTTGGTGATCTCTTTGGCGAAGGAAAAATGTTTTTACCGCAAGTTGTAAAAAGTGCGAGAGTTATGAAACAAGCTGTTTCTTATTTATTGCCTTACATGGAAGAAAATAGTGAGATTGCATCAAAAAAGACTGCGAAAATAGTATTGGCAACTGTTAAGGGTGATGTACACGATATCGGTAAAAATATTGTTGGTATTGTTTTACAATGTAATAACTTTGAAGTTCTTGACTTAGGGGTGATGGTCCCTGCTGAAAAAATTATCAAAACCGCAATTGAGGAAAAAGCAGATGCAATTGGCTTATCTGGATTAATAACACCAAGTTTAGATGAAATGTGTCATGTGGCTAGTGAAATCAAAAAACATAATCTGGATATTCCTATACTTATTGGAGGCGCCACAACGAGTAAGGCACACACAGCTCTAAAAATTTCACCTAGTTATGATAATAAAAGTACTATTCATGTTTTAGATGCAAGCAGGGCAGCTTCAATAATGTCTGATTTATCATCTGAAGATAGAAAAAAAATATTATTAAATAAATTAAATGATGAGTATGAAGAAATTAGAAAGCAATACTCATCCAATAATAAACAGAGAGGCCTTGATAAACTAACTGATGCCCGTTCTAACAAATTAAAAATAGATTGGGAAAAAATAAGTGTGAAAAAGCCCTCATATCTTGGTGTTAGAGATTATATAGGGACAAATTTAGTTGAATTACGTAACTACATAGATTGGACACCTTTTTTTCAGACTTGGGAGATAAGAGGAGTCTATCCACGAATATTTGAAGATCCAAATATTGGTCCTACGGCAAAAAATCTTTTTGATGATGCAAATATCTTAATTGGAGAGATTATTAAAAAGAAGCTTATTCAATCAAAAGCTGTAATTGGTTTTTGGTCAGCTAAATCTTTTAATGAAGATATATATATTTACGATCCAAAAACAAATGAGAAAATTGATACTTTGCACTCAATCCGGCAGCAGATTGCACGAAGAAATGATAGAGCAAATCTGTGTTTGGCTGATTTCATCGCACCACAAGAGTCAAAATGCAATGATTATATTGGTTTGTTTGCAGTATCCATTGATTTTAATGAAGAAGAAGTAAACAAAAAGCTTAATTTATTAGATGATGATTATAAATCGATCTTATTTAAATCCGTATGTGATAGGTTTGCCGAAGCCTCTGCGGAGTTTTTCCATGAAAAGGTTAGAAAGCAATTATGGGGGTATGATCCAAATGAAGATTTGAGTTATGATGATCTTATAAATGAGAAATATACAGGAATAAGGCCTGCTCCAGGGTATCCAGCTCAACCCGATCATTCAGAAAAGATTACGATTCTTCGGTTATTAGATGCTGAAAATAAAATAAATATGAAATTAACGGAGTCATGTGCAATCATTCCAGCATCGTCAGTTTGTGGAATATATTTTAGTAATCCTGAGTCCCGCTATTTTGGGGTTGGTAAAATTACAAATGATCAAGCAGAAGATTATGCGCGAAGAAAGAATTGGACAGAAGATGAATTAAATCATTGGTTAAAAATAATAAGTCACGATTAATTTAACTTTCCAAAACCACCACCTGATGGTGTCTGAATTATTAATATATCATCCTTGTGAAGATCTATTTGACAATTGCCTCCTAGTTCTTCACTTTTATTATTCCTAATTAATGTATTTTTGCCTTTTTTGCCATCACTACCTCCCTCTAATCCAAATGGAGGATAGATCCGATTATTTGACAATATTGAACAACTCATCTGTTGTTCAATTTTGAATATTTTTTTTATTCCATCGCCTCCAATATACTTCCCAGTTCCTCCAGTATTTTTATTAATAGATAATTCTAAGATACTAATAGGATAGGATTCCTCAAAAATTTCAGGATCTGTTAATTTTGAATTAGTCATATTTGTTTGAACAGCATCCTGTCCATCGTGATCACGATGTGCACCTTGTCCACCACAAATTGTCTCATAATATTGAAATTCACTATTACCAAATATTAAGTTATTCATAGTTGATTGGCATGATGCTTTATTCCCAATAGCTGCAAATATACAATTTGCGAGTGCTTGACTGATTTCAACATTACCAGCTGATACAGCAGCATTACTTGATGGATTCAAGAATGAGTCATCATCTAAGATAATTTCCACTGATTGAAGCAAGCCAGAGTTAAGAGGGATATTATCATTTATAAGACACCTAATTACAAACATAATGACAGCTTTTGTTATTGGGATCGGGGCATTATAATTATTTTTGTTTTCAGCATTTGACCCTCTAAAATCAAATATGATTTTATTTTTTACTTCATTTATTTTAATTTTTAGCTGAATAGTAAAATTATCGAGATTTAATGTATACTGAGATGGTCCAAGTTTCTTAATAACCTCTAATGATGAAAGGTGGGCATTTCTCCTGATTTCTATCATTTGTTCATTAACGGCAACTTCACCATATTTATCTATTAATTTAAATATCTCAATCTCACCAACCTTATTTGCGGCAATTTGTGCAGTAAGATCTTGCATATTCATCTGAGGATTTCTTGCTGGGTATTTGCTATTATTTAGTACGTTAATAATCTTTGATGGGTGATTAATGTCACTAATTTTAATTTTGAGGTTATCAAAAATAATTCCTTCATCTTCCAATTTTTTTGCTTCAATGGACATTGACCCTGGGAATATGCCACCAACATCGGGATGATGGCCTCTTGTGGCCAAAAAATAAATAATTTCTTCATTTTCTTTTGAAAATATTGGAGAGATTACAGTAATATCTGGGAGATGAGTACCACCCGATCTGGGTGAATTGCTTATAAATAGATCATTTTTTTTGATATTACTTGTTGTTCTAATTAAATATTTTACGCAATCATCCATCGATCCCAAATGAACTGGAATATGAGGAGCATTTGCTACAAGTTCTCCATTCTTATCGAATAATGCACATGAATAATCAAGACGTTCTTTAATATTAACTGATGAAGCGGTTCTTCTGAGTGTTTCACCCATTGTTTCCGCTACCGACATGAATAGGTTGTTGAAAATTTCAAGTATTTCAGGTGATTTTGTATTTACTTTTTGTTTTTTCGTATATTGGTCCTTTTCTAGGATAATATTATTAACATCATCTTTTCTGGCAACCCACCCACCATTAATAATAATAGTTGAATTTTGATCAATGAGTATTTTGGGTCCAAATATGTTTTGGTTAGTTAGCAATGAATCCAAATGGATAATTTCTGCATTCACCCATTTTCCTCTGACGAAAAAGCTTGTTAACTCATGAGGAGTAGAATTTTTTTTGTTACTTTTTAAGAAATTAGTTGGTGCTATTTTAGTTGAGGTTTCAACTTGTATTAAATCTATTATTACAGAAGTATTAGGAATAAAGCCATATATTCTCTTATAGGCCTTCTCAAATCTATTTTTTATATTTTTAATATCAAATTTATTATCATCTATCCTTAAACTCACCGTTTGATCGGTCCCTAAATATTTGAGGTAGATGATTGGCTTGTGAGAGATTTTTGTGGTTGAGAAATTCTTACTGTTTTCAATTTTCAAGGTTGAAATTATAGATTTAATTTTGGATATATTTTGATCGGTAAATTCGCATAATATTGTTTTTTGATTGATGTATTTTTCATTTGAATTTGCGATACCATAAGCGGATAAAAAGCTTGATAATGGGTTGATTAATATTTTTTTGATATTTAGGTTCTCTGCTATCAAACAGGCGTGTTGTCCCCCAGCTCCACCATAGCTAACAAGGGTGTAATCTTCCAAATCAACCCCTTTTTTCGTTGAAACATTTTTTATTGCTCTGCACATCATTTCTACGGCAATGTTAATATAACCTTCCGCTATTTCTTCAATGCTTTTCTCTTTATCTATAAGATCTCTAATATTACTGAATGCACTTTCAACTAGCGATTTGTTTAATGGAGATGAATTATTTTTACCAAAAATCTTAGGAAAATGATCTATTAGTATTTTTCCTAAGATGAGGTTTGCATCAGTAATTGTAAGTGGTCCACCCTTTCCATATGCCATTGGTCCAGGATAAGATCCTGCAGATTTTGGGCCTACAGTCATTCTTGAGTTTTTGTATTCAAGTATGGATCCGCCTCCAGAAGCAATTGTGTCTATGTCTATCATTGGCACCTGGATATTTATTTGGTTTATATTTTTATCATTGTTATATTCTATTTCATGATTGAAATGTGATATATCAGTTGACGTTCCGCCCATATCAAATGTTATGATATGATCTATTTTTGAAGCTTTTGCAGAGGAAACAGCTCCCACAATGCCTCCCGCAGGTCCGGATAATAGAGCGTTTATTCCTCTAAAATTATTATTATTTGAGAGCCCACCATTGGATTGCATAAATCTGAGATTTATTTTATTTTTTTCTGTCTGGAACTCTTGTTTAATTGCATTTATATCACTTTGAATAATTGGGTCGACATATGCATTTATTAAACCTGTGTTGGTTCGTTTTATGTACTTTATAGTCTCAGAAATTTCGTGACCAAGAGTTATATTTTTATGTCCTAGATCTTGTAGTAAATTTTTTAATCTAGTTTCATACTCATTATATTTCCATCCATGAATGAGGCTCACACAAATTGAAGTGTATTCATTCGATTTGATGGATCTAAGTTGTGAATGAATTTTATCCCAATTTAATTTTTCCAGAGGTTTGCCATTACGAAGTAATCTGATATCTACTTCAATTACTTTTGAATAAAGAGGAAGTGTTTTTTTGATATTTAAATCAAATAAATCATCCCTATTTTGATAACCAATTCGCAATGAATCCATATATCCTTTTGATACGATTAGTAATGTTTTTTCGCCAGTCCTTTCTAAAAGTGAATTAGTAGCCGAAGTCGTTCCAATGCATATACTGTCGATATTTTCAATTTGTGAGTCATTTTTGTTAAGTATATTTGCTATCCCATGTATGATGGAATTAGTATATTCTTCGGATTTTGATAATATTTTTTCTAGGTGAAGATTTTTTTCAGGAGAAAGAGCAATTATATCTGTAAATGTGCCACCTTTATCAATCCAAAAGTTCCAATTATTTTTTTTCATAGTAAACTTTTCTTATACAAATTATTTGTATTTAAAATTAAATTCAATATTACATAATTTTTTATATGATAAAGGATAAATATAAATCTCCAAACTATAACAAGCGAGTAGATGGATCAAAAATTGATTATTTAATAATTCATTATACTGGGGTTAATGCGCCAACCCAAAGCATAATTAAATGGTTCTTGGATCCCTTATCAAAAGTTAGTTGTCATTATTTCATAGATGATAACGGAGTTATTTACTCCCTAGTAAATGACTCTTACAGGGCATGGCATGCTGGTGAGTCATATTGGAATGGTTGCAGGGATATTAATTCCCAGTCCATAGGCATTGAATTGCATAATTCTGGTTTAGAGGATTTTTCTGGCAAACAAATAAATTCTTTGCTGAAATTATTGGAACTGCTCATATCCAAACATTCCATAGATCGGCATAATATTCTCGGACATTCAGATGTGTCTGTAGGTAGAAAAATTGACCCAGGTGTAAAGTTTCCTTGGCAAATTTTAAATAAATCAGAAATAGGAATTTATTCGGAAATGGGACCCACCGAAATCAATAACACTAATTTAGAGGTGGCTGATCAAAGTAAACCTTCAATAATGAGCTTTCAAAAACAATTGATTGAAATTGGTTTTGAATTATCAATTTCAGGGTTAATTGATGAGCAGACGAAAAAGGTTGTTGCAGCTTTTCAAAGGCATTGGAGACCAGAATTAGTGGATGGCAAACTTGATCAGAGTACCAGAAGTATCATTGGTGATATTCATAGAAAAATAACAGACGCACGTAGTTTAAAATTGGAGAACTAGACAGTTTAAAGAGTTTCCTGTAATAATCTAAAGGCTAGATGGCTGGATGATCGCTATTACATAGAGGAAAGTCCGGGCTCCACAGAGGATCAGTGCCGAGTAACTCTCGGCGGAGGCAACTCTAGGGAAAGTGCAACAGAAAATATACCGCCATAATTGTGGTAAGGGTGAAATGGTGTGGTAAGAGCGCACCGCATTAGTGGTAACATTAATGGCATTGTAAACCCCACTGGGAGCAAGACCAAATAGAGGTAGTTTGTTTGTCCTTTGAAATACTATCTGGGTAGGTCGCTAGATTTATAGGGTAACCTATGAACAAGATGAATGATCATCATTTTACAGAACCCGGCTTATAAGCCATCTAGCATTTTTAATTAGTTAATAATGTATTAAAAAACCATTGACATCCATGTTATACCATGATATCCCATAATTACCCATATTATGGAATTATTATGCAATTATTTTTATCAAAATTTCGAAACAAGGTGGATAACAAGGGAAGGGTATCAATACCTGCACAATTTAGAAATGTATTATTGAAAGATAATTCCCAAAAAATATTTTGCTATCCATCTTTGGATGCTGAAGCCATTGATGCTGGTGGAGAAAACTTAGCAAGTAATATATATGAACTAATGGATAATTTAGATCCTTATTCTGACGAACGAGATATCTTATCTACTGCGCTATTTGGATTATCTGAGGAATTGAAAATTGATAACGATGGTCGTGTAATATTATCCAAACCTCTCATCGATTATGCACATATTAATGATGAAGTTATATTTGTTGGATTGGGTGAAAAGTTTCAGATTTGGGAACCGAATAGGTTTGATGCATATTTAATTGAGGCACAAAAAAAGGTTAAAGAGCAAAGAAGCCTGTTAAGTAAAAGGAACGTTGGTAATTGATGTGATGATGAGTAGACAAAATTCTACTGGCGGACCATATCATCACATACCAGTTATGCTCAATGAGGTGCTAGAGACATTAACATTAAGAGGAGGAAATGTTTATGTTGATGGCACCTTTGGGGGTGGTGGGCATTCCAAAGCAATTCTTGAAAACTCTAATTGTCAGTTAATTGCCACAGACAGAGATAAAAATTCAATCCAATATGCTGATAAACTAAAAGTTTCTTATGGTGATAGATTTAGTTTTTTTATTTCTAAATTTTCTAACATACCAGATATTTTAAAAGATTCATTGGCAACTAAAGTAGATGGTATTCTTCTTGATTTGGGGGTCTCTTCATTTCAATTAGATGATCCTAAAAGAGGCTTCTCATTTCAGGCGGATGGACCTCTTGATATGCGCATGGGTGAAAACTCTCTAAGTGCTTATGATGTAGTTAATAAATTGAAGGAAATTCACTTAGCAGAAATTATTAGAGATTTTGGAGAGGAGCGTCATGCAAGATTGGTTGCAAGAAGAATATGTGAACATAGAGAGTCAAAAAAAATTGAGACAACATCTGAACTAAGTAAAATAATTGAAAATACAATAGGCAATTTTTATAAAAAACAACCAGGGAAATCTATCCATCCCGCCACCAGAACATTTCAAGCTATAAGAATTCTCGTAAATGATGAAATGCAGGAAATTATTTATTTACTCTC
The DNA here is from genome assembly GCA_038133315.1 of Hyphomicrobiales bacterium. GTDB lineage: Bacteria > Pseudomonadota > Alphaproteobacteria > Rhizobiales > TMED25 > TMED25. The sequence continues at coordinate 3,436 of JAYPSX010000024.1, read as the reverse complement.
AAATCTTACAAATTATTTAAATGAAGGGGGCAGAGTTGTTGTTATCACATTCCATTCAATTGAAGATAGAATTGTAAAAAATATATTTACTCATCTAACTGAAAGTGCAATCTCTAACTCTAGATATGAGCCATCAAGAAAATCAATATTAGAAAGTCCATTTATTTACCCTACAAAGAAATTTTTGATACCGCAAGAATCTGAAATTACTCTTAATTCGAGATCAAGATCAGCCAAGCTTAGATGTATAGAGAGGACTGATAGTTTGTTTAGAGAAAATTTAGATATTTATAGTATGAATAAATATGAAGAAATTATTAGAGCACTAGTATGATAAGATATTTATATGTTTTTTTATTGTTCTCATCCATAATATTTGCCCTCCTACTATATATTGTTAGTTATGATAGTAAGAATATTTCAAATCAGATATCAGATATTAATAGGAATATTGTAAAAGAAAAAAATGAAATTCTCATGCTTCAAGCTGAGTTAAGTCTATTATCACAACCAGATAGAATTCAAAACTTATCTAATAATTTAGGTTTAAATCTTCAACCAGTTAGAGTTAGTCAAATCAGAGATATTGAAGATATACCAATTAAACCAGCTAACAAAATAATGGATGAATTAGTAGAACGCTCACTAGTTGGTTTTTCTGAAAATTAAAATCAATATTTGGAAATGCAAGAAAGAAATATTAACAAAAATCAGATGCGTATCCAAGTTAGGATTAAATTTCTAGCTTTTTGTTTTATGG
>JAYPSX010000024.1:1344-2576 GCA_038133315.1 Hyphomicrobiales bacterium | reverse complement strand
CCTAGTTTTGAGAGGGAAGATTTAGAATTTAAGATACTTAATGATAAGAAATTTGTATGGCTAAAGAGAGGTATAACACCTGTTGAGAAAGATAAAATACACAATTTGGGTATACCAGGTATACAATTCTTTGATGAGAAAAAGAGATTTTATAGCGCAGGGAACACGCTGGCAAATGTCATCGGTTATGTTGATATAGATAACAATGGAAGGGTAGGAATTGAGGAATACATAGATAAACAAATTGAAAAAGGTATCTATGATGATATTTCCTTATCGCTTGATCTTGAAGTCACATTCGCAATGCGTGATGAATTACTTAAATCTATAAAAAAATATTCAGCAAAAGCCGGTTCTGCAATATTAATGAATGTTAATAATGGCGAGGTTATCGGCCTAGTATCTCTTCCTGATTATGATCCTCATTATCCCCAAGAGGCATTAAAGCCAGAAAATACAAATAAAGTAACTAACTCTCTTTATGAGATTGGTTCAACGTTCAAAACTTTTACAATTGCGATGGCTTTAGACAGTGGTTTAGTTGATTTAGATACAATCTATGATGCAAGAGAACCAATAAAAATTGGTGGGCACGATATAGGTGATTATCACCCTGAAAATAGGGAGCTTTCTGTAGAGGAAATATTTATTTACTCGTCAAACATTGGCTCAGCAAAAATTGTGTCTGATTTTGGAGTTGATTATCATAAATCATTTTTAAAAAAATTAGGTATTTTGGATGAAAAGATAACTGAAGTTGGTAAAATACCCAGAAGTATTATTCCTAGAGATTGGAAGGAAATTAACTCAATAACAATGGCATATGGGTATGGGGTATCAGTTACCCCACTTCATGCAGCTCTAGCAGGTGCTGCCATGGTGAATGGAGGAAAACTAGTAGAGCCAACATTCATTAAGTCAGACATTATGGATGAAAATAAAGGACAACAATTTTTGGATATTACCACTAGTAAAAAGATACAAAAATTAATGTATTTGAATGTTATACATGGATCAGCAAAGAAAGCTGCAGTTGATGGAATACTTGTAGGCGGAAAAACTGGATCTTCAGAAAAGATCGTAAATGGAAAATATGATCCAGAAGCACGTATATCAACTTTTATGGGTGTATTCCCAATGGAAAAACCAGAATATGTTTTATTTTTGTTATTAGATGAACCACAGCCTCTAAAAGAAACATATGGTTATGCAACTGCTGGATGGAATGCTGC
>JAYPSX010000024.1:0-1244 GCA_038133315.1 Hyphomicrobiales bacterium | reverse complement strand
AATTCAAAAATACAAAGTGATAATGCTTTGACAACCCCAGATCCTATTTCTCTTCACAAACAATTAGCAGATTTATCTTTAGCTAATTATGATAATGTTATAATTGAAGCATCAAGTCATGGTTTAAATCAGAGTCGAATGGATGGTCTACATATCTCGGGAGCTGCGTTCACCAACTTTTCAAGAGACCATCTCGATTACCACAAAAATATGATTAGTTATTTTAATGCAAAGAAAAGGTTATTCACCGAGTTACTTACCGATAATGGTACCTCAGTCATAAATAAATATATGATTCCAGAGAAATATCATAATTTCATTGATGAAATAAGAAGCGAAAAGATCGTCACAATTGGGAATAAGGACTCAACAATCGTAATTGAAAAAATTTATAGACGTGAAGGTCAAATGGTTAATGTAGAGTGCATTATCAATAGTAAATTAGTAAAAGTGGAAACCTGTTTTATTGCATCATTCCAAGCAATAAATTCATTAATTGCTGCATGCTTATCGACAATTAATACAAATATTTCTTTAATGGATAGCATAAAGACTATTTCCAATTTGAATAATGTTATTGGTAGGTTAGAACGCGTCGCTTCTACGGGTGATAATAATTACATATATATAGATTATGCACATACGCCTGATGCAATCAAATCAGCACTTATTGAACTTAGACAAGTTACATCAAATAGGTTGTTCATAGTCTTTGGTGCAGGTGGAGATAGAGATATTGGGAAAAGGGTGTTGATGAGTGCAGTTGCATCTAAATATGCTGACTATGTTATTATAACAGATGATAATCCTAGAACAGAAGACCCAGCAAAGATAAGAAGAGAACTGATGCGAAACTCAGAGAAATTTATTGAGATAAGTGATAGGGGAGAAGCTATATCGCATGCAATTTCAAAATTATCAAATAATGATAATCTATTAATTTGTGGTAAGGGACATGAGAGATATATTCAGTATAAGGATAAGAGGGTTTCCTTTTCTGATCACGATACAGTTTCCAATATCTTAAGCAAGTAGATCAATGTCACAAGATTACAAGATAGATATTAATATATCATTTTCTAGATTAGCAAAAATAATTAATGCAGAAATTAACTTTAATCATAATGGTTTAGCAAGAAGTATTTGTTTAGATAGCAGAAATATTAAAATTGGAGATGTTTTCGTTGCCATTTTAGGTGAAGAATCAGATGGTCATCAATTTGTTGATCACGCAATAAAAAATG
>JAYPSX010000023.1:2887-11374 GCA_038133315.1 Hyphomicrobiales bacterium | reverse complement strand
ATGAAACTTGAAGAAAGGGACCAAAGACATCTAACATATGGTTCTTCTCGTTATCTTGTGGAACCCAACATAAAAGAGAGCAAAGGTGGGTTAAGGGATCTTCATACATTATTTTGGATCGGAAAATATCTCTATAGACCTGAAAAAATTGAAGATCTTGTAAAAAATCATCAATTTTTAACCAGGGCTGAATTTAATAGATTTGCAAAAGCAGAAGATTTCTTATGGGTTGTCCGTTGTCATCTTCATTTTCTTTCTGATAGGGATAATGAAATCCTGACTTTTGATAAGCAGCTTGAACTTGCTTCAAGACTTGGTTATTCAACTAGGGACGGGCAAAGAGATGTGGAAAGATTTATGAAGCATTATTTCATGACTGCAAAAGAGGTTGGTAATCTAACACGGATAGTTTGCTCATCTCTAGAAGATCGATCAATCAAGAGTGAACCAAGATTATATAAAGTACTTGATAATATTTTTACCCTTAAAAAGAAAAATAAAAATTTTTTTACTAGGAAAGGTAGATTATATAAAAAAGATGAATTTGACTTCCATAATAACAGAATTGATATAATTAGACTTTTTATGATATCCGACCAAGATAATGTCTTATTGAGCCCGCAGATAATTCAATCAATTACAAGATCTCTAAAATATATCGATAGTTCTCTGAGAAAAGATAAATCTGCAAATAGAGTTTTACTAGATATTTTTTCTAAAGCCACAAACCCAGAGGTGACATTAAGAACAATGAATGATACCGGTGTTCTTGGAAAGTTTTTACCTGAATTTGGTAAGGTAGAGGGAATGTCATTATTCAACCTTTACCATAATTTTACGGTAGATGAGCATCTGCTTAAAACTATGGGCTATATGAACAAAATAATAAAGGGAGAATTAGAACAACCTCACCCATTCAATAAAGACTTTTCAGCAAAATTAAAGAATAAGAGAGTTCTTCTAATTGCTGCTTTCTTACATGATATCGGCAAAGGTCGAAAACAAGATCATAGTATTATTGGTGCAAATATCGCAGAAAAAGTTTGCTTAAGACTTGGTATGAAAAAAAATGAAATTGAACAAGTATCCTGGTTAATAAAGTATCATCTTTATATGAGCGATGTAGCTCAGAAAAGAGACTTGTATGATATAAAAACAATTGTTGATTTTGCGTCTATTGTAAAAAATCAAACAAACCTAGACAATCTGCTAGCGTTGACAGTTGCTGATATCATGTCAGTCGGCCCCAACATCTGGAATGCTTGGAAAAGTGGCTTATTAAAAACTCTATACCTTCAAACAACGGACTATTTTAATGGTGAAAATAAAAGTGAGCAAAAAAGCACTAACGCAAAATTTGAGGCACAAGATAAATTTATAGAACATGTAAGTGATTGGCCAAAGAAACTTATTAACTCATATTTGGCACGCTTCAGTGACTCATACTGGTTAACTACTGCACTTGAAGATCAAATAAGACATGCCCAAATACTCAAAGATAAAGACGCTAAAGATATTTCTCTTGAAATATTTGGTTCCAAAAATGAGCAAAATAATACAACATCAATTACTCTCATTGGTCCAGATTACCCAAATCTTCTCGCAACATTGGCAGGGTCCTGCTTACTTTTAGACGCCAATATAGTAGATGCACAAATTGAAACCACTGTTGATGGAATTGCAATTGATACAATATCAGTAAGCAGAGAATTCAACGATCAAGACGAAGATAGAAGAATTGGTAAAATATCTCAAATTATAAAAGATACCTTGGGAGGAGTACTATCTCTGGATCTGGAGTTATCAAAAAAGAAGAAGAATGTTCAACATGAAAAAACATTTAAGGTTAGAAATAAGATTAATATTACAAATGAATTATCCCACAACTCAACCGTTGTAGAGGTAGAGGCAAGAGATAAGCCAGGCCTTCTATTTCAGATAACTAATATATTAAAGGAAACTAATATTAATATTAAGTCTGCGCACATTGCAACGTTTGGTGAAAGAGCTAACGATGTTTTTTATATAACAAATTTATTTGGAGAAAAAATTGATAGCGAAGAAAAATTAAATCGAATTAGAGATCTAATTTTGAGCTCTTTAAAAGAAAAATAAATAAACTTATGCAGATTATTAAGCCTTTAATAAAAACATCCGGCATGACTCTGATTAGCAGGGTGCTTGGCTTCCTTAGAGATATTCTCATAGCAGCATCTCTCGGGGCTGGAGGAATCGCAGACGTTTTCTTTGTTGCAATGAGATTCCCCAATATCTTCAGAAGAGTACTTGCTGAAGGCACACTTAATATATCTTTCATTCCACTTTTTTCAAAAAAAACAACAAATGCTGATAAAAAAATATTTTTTAGAGAAATTTTTAATTTCATATTCTGGATATTGATCATAATCGTGTGTGTATTTGAATTATTCATGCCATTCTTTGTTTATTTCCTAGCACCTGGATTTATAGATGATAAAGAAAAATTTGAGTTAATTATTCATCTTGCCAGAATATCTTTCCCATACTTATTTTTTATATCTCTTGTTTCACTTCTTTGTGGCGTTTTGAACTCTATTCAAAAATTTACACTTGCCGCTTCGATGCCCATTTTCCTAAATTTATCTATGATACTGACACTTATAATTTTGATTAATCTGGACATTCCAAATTCACAAGAGTCTGTTTTTTATTTGACTTTGAGTTTTTCATTATCAGGGCTGATACAATTATTTTTATGTCTATACGGCTGTTACAAAAACGGTTATTTACCAAATATCAGAATTCCAAATATATCCAAAAATATAAAAGACTTTCTCCGTCTATGCTTTCCAGCAATCGGTGCAGGTGGGGTAATACAGATCAATATACTTATTGGAACTATAATAGCATCATTCCAAGATAGTGCAGTTTCGTATTTATATTATGCAGATAGAGTTTATCAACTTCCACTCGCACTTATTGGAATTTCTATTGGTGTAGTACTTTTACCTCAATTATCAATTGCAATAAAAAATGAGTCAAAAAACAATATTTTTAGCCTACAAGATAAATCTATAAATGTGGCATTACTATTAGCAATACCAGCAACATTTGGTCTTATGTTTTTATCTTACGATATAATTTCTGTTTTATTTGAGAGAGGTTACTTCACAAGCGAAGACAGCTTGGCAACATCCAGAGCATTAATAATTTTTGCTGCCGGACTTCCTGCTTTTATATCTATAAAAATTTTTCAAACACTTTTCTTTGCTCGTGAAAATACAAAAAAACCTCTGAAATATGCAATTTATAGTATGATCACAAATATATTCCTATCGATCATATTATTTAGAAATATTGGCTACATGGGTATTGCTATAGGAACCTCGATATCTGCCTGGCTAAATATAGCTTTATTAGTTAATGAATCAATTCAGCAAAAAATTTATTTTGTTAAAAAGTCTACTCTAATCCAATTATTTAAAACAGTAGTAGCTTCACTTTTAATGATCATATTATTATATTGTCTCAAAAATTTTACTTTATTATCTATAAATTCTGTTTCAGAGATTGTTAATTTTTTAACACTTATATTATATGTAGTAATTGGAATAATATTTTATGGTATATTGTGCGTGCAACTCAAATTAATAGAGTTCAACAAAATACTCAAAGGATAGTTTTTAAATTATGAGAGTTTTTTCTGGTATACAACCATCCGGTAATTTGCATCTCGGTAATTATTTGGGTGCGATTGTAAATTTTGTAAAGCTACAAAATAATGCTGAATGTATCTATTGTGTTGTTGATCTGCATTCAATTACTGTTTGGCAAGATCCATCAAAATTGCAAAAAAATATTAATGAAATTACAGCTGGCTTTATTGCGTCTGGTCTTGATCCTGAAAAAAGTATAATTTTCAATCAAAGCAAAGTAAAAGAACATGCAGAGCTTTCTTGGCTTCTAAACTGTGTTGCAAGAGTTGGCTGGCTGAATAGAATGACTCAATTTAAAGAGAAAGCTGGTAAAAATAAAGAGAATATGTCTGTGGGATTATATACTTACCCAATACTTATGGCCGCTGATATTTTAGCTTATAAGGCTACGCACGTGCCAGTTGGAGAAGATCAAAAACAACACATAGAACTGTCAAGGGATATTGCTCAAAAATTCAACATAGATTTTAAAGATAGGATACAACTTATAACTGATAAAGATGACTTCTTTGTCTTACCAGAGCCTTTAATAAGTGGTCCTGTTCCAAGAGTTATGTCACTAAGAGACGGTTTAAAAAAGATGTCCAGCTCAGAAATTTCAGATATGACTAGAATTAATATTCTTGATGAAGCTGATCTTATAGCAAATAAAATAAAAAAAGCAAAAACAGACTCAGATAGCATACCTGATAACTATGAATTGATTAACGATCGCCCAGAGTTAAAAAATCTTCTTTCAATATATGCTGGGGTCATAGGTGAGTCTCCAACAAAGATAATAGAAGATTTTAGTGGAAAACAATTTTCTTATTTAAAAACCAGCTTAACAGAACTGCTAGTTGAAAAAATTTGTCCAATTGGAAATGAAATGAAAAAAATTATGAATGATAAATCCTATATCAATAATATTCTAAATAATGGTGCGTTAAGAGCTCGTGAAATCTCTGAGCCCGTTCTGGTAGAAACAAAAAAAATAATAGGTTTGGGCTGAAATAAAGCGTATAATATTAAAATTATTTATTTTGTATGTTTTATTGTTATGTCAAAAAAAATCAGAAAATTCTTAGTTGTCGTAGACGATACAACTGAATGTCATAGAGCCATCAGTTATGCTTCAAGAAGAGCAATACAAACTAATGGTAGGCTTACACTTTTGAGGATAATTAATACCTCAGAGTTTAAAAATATCTACGGTGTTGAGGGTATTATGAAGCAAGAGGCTGAAGATAAGGCGAGAGAAGTGTTGAGTGAATATTCCGAAAAAGTCAATCTGGAAACAGGACTTGTTTCGGAGTTAGTAATAAGGTTTGGTTTGCCATCAACTGAAATAATTAATTTTATTAATGAGGATGGTACAATATCATTACTAGTTCTGGCTGCAGCAAGTGATAGCGGGAATCCTGGTCCATTGGTTAGTCAATTTGTCGGGTCAAAAGCCGGAAACTTTCCAATACCTATCACCATCATTCCAGGACAACTAACAGAGAAAGATATTTTAGAACTAACAATAAATTAGAGAAACCTTAGCAGTGCTACAATATACTTGAAATATTTTGAACAAATATCTAAATTAGATGTAACAAGGAAATGTTAATATGTTTATAGAAACTGTATCTACACCAAATCCAAATACACTCAAATTTATTCCCGGATGTGATGTTTTACCTGGGTCAACAAAGGAATATACCAACGCGATGCAAGCTCAAGAATCACCCCTTGCAGAAAAGATATTTGCTATTGATGGTATTTCGGGTGTCTTTTTTTCGGATGATTTTATTACTGTCACAAAAACTAAGTTTGAGTGGCCTCAATTAAAGCCTATTATACTTGGTGAGATTATGGATCACTTCATATCAGGACAACCATTATTGATTGCAGATAATATGTCTAAAATGGAAGAATTTTTTGATCCAGCCGATAGTGAAACTGTTGATAAAATAAAAGAACTAATTGAGACAAGAGTACGCCCAGCTGTTGCACATGACGGGGGTGATATAACATTCCAAGGCTTTAAAACAGGTGTCGTATACCTTAACCTGCAAGGTGCATGTTCTGGTTGCCCAAGCTCAACTATGACGCTGAAAAATGGAATAGAAAATCTTCTAAAACATTACGTCCCTGAAGTTATGGAAGTCCAGGCTATATAAATCAAGATGATAAGCCTCTTTATTGATGTTGTTTCAAGCAACTCAATGGTTGCTTTGATAATTGATCACGAATTGGTCTATTCCTCAAAAATAGAAACAAATGAATCAAAATATGCAAGTGATTTGATTATACCTAAAATTGAAAAGTTATTATTGGATAATAACTTAGACTATACACAATTAGATTATGTTTTTTCTGTTGTTGGTCCAGGAAATTATACGAATATAAGAACGAGTATTGCTGTCGCCAAAGGGATTAGCATCTCAAGGAATATACCCTCCTATGGGTTAACACAACATGAATTAATTGCCAAAACGTATAATAAAAATAAATTCACTGACAATCATATAATGGTATTGGTGCCATCAAATAATGATGATTTTTATTGTCAAAAATTTAGCATGTCTGAAAGCATACAAAAAAATCCTGATATCCTAAATTTCAATGAGGTACTTGCTCAAATACAGTATAATAATCCAATTGTAGTCGAAACAAGCAACGAACTTCTAAAACATGCGATAAAAAAAAATATAATTTTAGAAAAATTAGAGTCTAACTACACTATTGATGAAAAAAATTTAACAGAAATAAATAGCATCATTAACACACATAAACCACTAGTTGAACCGATCTATTTAAGAGATCTAAATATAAAAAAATATAAAAAGAAAAAGATATATGAATGATTCTCTTACCAATTTCAGAGAAGCAAGCATAGATGATATTCCCCAAATTATAGAAATAATGAATAGAGGATATCATCAAAATTGGGACTCAAGCTACTTTAAAAATTTAATCAGTGATGGTAATTCTTTTGTATATGTCCTCTCTTTAAATGAAAAGATTGTTGGTTTCACAACTGGAAAAAAATCTGGTGACATTTGTGATATATATATGATCATTGTTGATATAAAATATAGGAGACAGGGATATGCCAATTTACTTCTGTCAAAAACAATTACTGCGTTATCAGATCTCAAAATCATAGAGTTCTTTTTAGAAGTTGCTGAAACTAATAATCAAGCTATAAACTTGTATCAAAAATATGGTTTCACTGCTATTAATAGAAGAATTGGTTACTACAAAATATCAAATGAGACAATAGACGCTATTGTATATAGATTAGTAAATAAATAAGTTTGGTGTTATACTAAATACCACGTTAATGACAAACTCTGCAGATATGAATAACAATATCGAAAAAAAATGCATCCAATTTGGATTGCGTATGACAGAGCAAAGAAAGATAATTGCTCGTGTACTATCTGCATCAGATGATCACCCAGATGCCGAAGAGTTGTATAGAAGAACAAATAAAATTAACCAAAAAATTTCACTTGCAACAGTATATCGAACTCTCAAATTATTTAATGATAATGGAATACTTGAAAAACATGAGTTTAAAGACGGAAAATCACGATATGAAACTATACCTGCTAATCATCATGATCACTTAATTGATATTGAAACTGGTGATGTAATTGAATTTCATGATGAAGAAATTGAGAAGCTCCAAGAGCGTATAGCTGATAAATTAGGCTTCAATATTGTCAACCACCGGCTTGAAATTTATGCGGTAAAAAAATCTGATGATAAAAATAGCTAAGAATGAAACTAATCAAATCTCTACTCATAATAATTTCTTTAATTCTCCTAACGATAATTTTACTCCCCATACAATCTATCATTAGATTATTTAATTTTTCTGCTTCATATATAATACCAATGTTTTATCATCGGATTATATTAAAACTTCTCGGCATAAAAATAAAAATAATTGGAACGCCATCTGCTGATGCGTCACTTATCGTGTCCAATCATGCTTCCTGGATAGACATATTTATTATAAGCTCAATAATTCACACATCATTTGTTGCAAAGAATGATGTTTCAACATGGCCATTCGTGAGTTATTTGGCAAAACTTCAAAAAACAATTTTTATTGATAGAAATAGTCCTAAAAAACTAACAGAAACATCCAATATCATAAAAAATAGATTATTAAATCATGAAAATGTAACTATTTTCCCTGAGGGAACTTCTACAGATGGTAATAAAATACTTCCATTTAAATCATCAATATTCATAATTTGTGAGAAAATCAGAGGATCAGAAATAAAAATACAACCAATCTCAATTGCATATAAAAAATATAATGGACTTGCAATGGGAAGGTCTCACCGTCAATTAATTGCATGGTATGGAGATATGAATTTGTTATCACATTTGTATGGTATAATTAATGCTGGTGTTTTTGATATTGAACTAACTTTTCATAATAAAATTGACATCTCAGAAAATAAAACTAGAAAAGATATTGCAAAAGAATGTGAAAGCCTTGTTCGTCAAGGATTTCAAAGATCATTGAATAGAGGCTTTTAAAAAAATTAATGAAGAAAGTATTTGTCAAAACTTATGGCTGTCAAATGAATGTATATGACTCAGAGCGAATAATGGAGTCATTATCTAAGAATGGTTATAAACAAACTAATAATTTAAATGAAAGTGATTTAATTGTTTTTAACACTTGTCATATCAGAGAAAAAGCTGCAGAAAAATTATACTCAGATATTGGCAGATTAAAAAAAATAAGAAAAGAAAAAAAAATTATTGTAGCAGGCTGTGTTGCACAAGCTGAAGATAA
>JAYPSX010000023.1:0-2787 GCA_038133315.1 Hyphomicrobiales bacterium | reverse complement strand
AATGCATATCATGGTGAAGGTTTGAATGGAGGAATTTCAAATCTGGCTAACCTGATATATGAATTATCTAAGCTGGATGGTCTGGAAAGGATCAGATACACAACAAATCATCCTGTAGATGTAAACCAAGAACTAATTGATGCGCATAAAGATATAACAAAACTTATGCCTTATATTCATTTACCGGTTCAATCAGGCTCTAATAGAATATTAAAACTAATGAATAGAAAACACACCTGTGAGGAATATATAGAAATAATTGAAAATATCAGAAACGCAAGAAATGATATAGCATTATCAAGTGATTTCATTACAGGATTTCCAGGTGAAACCGATAAAGACTTTGAATCAACAATCGAGTTAGTTAAAAAAATTAAGTACGCACAAGCATATTCATTCAATTATTCACCAAGGCCAGGTACACCCTCGGCTGATTATGAAAGTCAAATACCACAGAATATAAAATCTGAGAGATTAAAACTACTACAGGATATACTTAAGCAGCAACAGCTAGAATTTAACAATCAAAGTAAAGGAAAAATTGTAAGAATTCTTGTTGAGAGGATAGGAAAAGAAATCAACCAACTAGTTGGTAAAACACCACATATGCAAACAGTTTTTTTTAATAATATTAAAAATAAAAGCAAAATTGGTGATTTCAAAGATGTCAGAATAGATGCAATAAAAGTTAATAACTTAAGCGGTGAATTGGTTGAGTATAGTTGATAAGCAAGACAGCGTAGCTGTGATATTTGTATCTGAGTCCTGTATCAGTATAACCATCAATGACTCAAAAAAACTTTTGAATGTTTTTGGTAAAAATGATGAGAACTTGAGGTTAATTGAAAGTAAGATCCCTGTTGAAATTATTCCTCACGGAAACACAATCCAAATTAATGGAGAAAACCAATCAATAAAAATAGCAAAAGATGTTATTCTAGATATCATAAATAGAGATGATATGGGAATAAACAATAGTACAGACGAGGTGATGGGGTCCATCAGAGTTAAAAATAGTCAAACCAGTTTAATCAATATGGAAAATAATATTATCAAAACTAAGATCAAAACAATAATACCAAGATCTCAAAATCAAAATATTTATATAGACTCAATTTTTAATAATCCACTCACATTTGGAGTCGGTCCGGCGGGGACTGGAAAAACATATATTGCTGTTGCAGCCGCAGCTTATTTTTTATAAAATAAATTACTCGACCGCATAGTTTTATCTCGCCCAGCTGTTGAAGCTGGAGAGAAGCTTGGTTTTCTTCCTGGCGACCTTAAAGAGAAAATTGACCCATATCTAAGACCTCTATATGACGCATTATATGATTGTTTGCCAGCAAATAAAGTTCAAAAAGGACTGGAAAGTAACATGATTGAAATAGCTCCTCTCGCATTTATGAGGGGGAGAACTCTTGAAAATGCATTTGTCATACTTGATGAAGCACAAAATTGTAATAAAGTTCAAATGAAGATGTTTTTAACCCGACTTGGTATTAATAGTAAGATGGTTATCACAGGAGATCCAAGTCAAATTGATTTACCAAACAATATCCAATCTGGTTTGCTTGATGCACTTGCTGTTACAAAAAAGATTAAGGAAATTGAACAGGTGTATTTTAACTCAACTGATGTTGTAAGGCATACATTAGTGGCCAAGATCATAAATGCATACAACGATGCCCCTAAAAAATGAACTAAGTGCTGATATACTAATTAACTTCAGTAGTTGGGAAAAGCACCCCGGATTAAAAGAATTAATTAAAATAGCTATAAAGCAAACTGTATCTAATGTTGATATAAGAGGCTATAATGAAATTAGTATATTACTTACCTCGGATACTCAGGTAGAGCAGCTTAATCGTCAATATAGATCAATTAATCAGCCTACAAATGTTTTGTCATTCCCATCTGAAAAACCACATTTAGGTGATATTATTTTATCTTATGAGTACATCCAAAAAGAATTGATAAATTTGAATAAAAAATTTGAAGAGCACATCTCACATCTTATCATACACGGCACACTTCATTTGTGTGGATTTGACCATGATCATGATAAAAATGCAGTTACAATGGAGAATATTGAGCGACATATTATGAGTGAATTAGGCTATAATGACCCATATGAAACCATATAATTAAATGTGAACTCTTAATCTTTAAGATGCAAATAATTCAAAATAATATTTCTTGCCTTTCATTTAAAAAACGATGCATATTGAATTTATTTTTGGGAATCTTGTCTGCGTTATCTTTTGCACCACTAAATTTTATTTTTATCTTATTCATTACAATTCCCTTTTATATACTTAACTTTGATTTTTTCTATTCAGGGAAATCAATTTACTCTCAAAAAAAATTCCTCACACATTCATTTCTTTTGGGATTGTCATTTGGTTATGGTTTGTTTTTGACCAGTCTTTACTGGATTAACATTTCATTATTTTATGATATTGAAAAATATATCTTATTCCTTATACCTGGAATATTCCTTATTCCTCTTGTTCTTGGAATATTTTATGGGATTATGACTGTAATTTTTTCACTTTGTTATCCTCAAAATATAACGAGGGTTTTTTGGATAGCAATTATTTGGACCCTCATTGAGTACGCTAGAATAAAAATTACTTTTTTCCCATGGGCACAAATAGGTCACTCTGTTATAGAAATCGACCACATTCTCCAAATTACATCTGTTTTTGGAGAAATTTCATTAAACGCACTCTGTGTAATTATTTTTGCTTTTCCAATTTTATATTACTATGAAAGTAATAAAAA
>JAYPSX010000022.1:0-11560 GCA_038133315.1 Hyphomicrobiales bacterium | reverse complement strand
TTAATGTTTCTTATAATAAAGTAAAACTTATCTTTCGTAATGTGTAATTAAAATCAAAAGTAATTGATGGAAAATTCCCTGATTACCAACGTGTAATTCCATATAACAATGAAAAAATAATGACAGTTAATACAGACATTTTAACCAAAGCAGTTGACAGAGTAGCCACACTATCTAGCGAAAGAGGTAGGGCAGTGAAATTAGCTCTATCGGACAATAATCTAATATTGTCCGTAACCAGTCCAGAAGCTGGTACAGCAATAGAAGAAATTAGTGTAGAATTCATAGGAGCCCCTTTTGAAATTGGATTTAATTCAAAATATTTAATGGATATATTGTCCCAACTAGGTGGAGAAAGTGTAAAACTTAATTTCTCCGAGCCTAATTCTCCCTGTCTTGTTCTTGATCCATCTGATGAAGCAACGCTTTATGTGTTAATGCCAATGCGCGTTTAATAAATATTACAAAAAAAAATAACCCGTTATCTTGTAGGAATAAATTTTAGCCCTATATATCAGTTATAGGGAATATTTTTATAATACATTGCTAAATAAGGAGTAGAAAATGGCTAAAATTATAGGCATTGATTTAGGAACAACGAATTCATGTGTTGCTGTAATGGATGGAAAGGATCCTAAAGTAATAGAAAATTCAGAAGGTGTAAGAACAACACCCTCAATGGTTGCTTTTGGTGAAGACTCAGAGAGGATCACGGGGCTGCCTGCCAAAAGACAAGCAGTAACCAATCCTGAAAATACTCTATTCGCTGTAAAAAGATTAATGGGACGTAGATTTGATGACCCTATGGTAAAAAAAGATAAAGATCTTGTTCCATTTAATATTGTTAAAGCAGAAAATGGAGATGCTTGGGTAGAAGCTAGATCTGAAAAATATTCACCTTCACAAATTTCAGCTTTTATACTCCAAAAAATGAAAGAAACCGCTGAAACTTATCTTGGCGAAGATGTAACTCAAGCAGTAATCACAGTTCCGGCTTACTTTAATGACGCTCAAAGACAAGCAACAAAAGATGCGGGGAAAATTGCAGGCTTAGAGGTTCTGAGAATAATAAATGAACCAACTGCTGCGGCGCTAGCATATGGCTTAGATAGAAAAGATGGTCAGACAATTGCAGTTTATGATCTAGGCGGCGGTACTTTTGATATTTCTATATTAGAAATAGGTGATGGTGTGTTTGAAGTTAAATCAACAAATGGAGACACATTCCTCGGCGGTGAAGATTTTGATGCAAGACTTGTTAATTACCTAGCTGATGAATTTAAAAAAGATCAGGGTGTTGATCTATTGAAGGATAAGCTAGCTCTGCAAAGATTAAAAGAGGCTGCTGAAAAAGCAAAAATTGAACTATCCTCAACAACCCAAACAGAAATAAATCTTCCGTTCATAACCGCGGATCAATCAGGACCGAAACATCTAAATATCAAACTAACAAGAGCAAAATTTGAGAGCCTTGTTGCAGATCTTATTGATAAAACAATTACTCCATGTGAAAAGGCATTAAAAGATGCAGGTCTAAAAGCTGGTGAGATAGATGAAGTAGTGATGGTTGGTGGTATGTCACGTATGCCAAAGGTTCTTGAGAAAGTCCAAAATTTCTTTGGCAAAGAACCTCATAGAGGTGTAAATCCAGACGAAGTTGTTGCCATTGGTGCTGCAATACAAGCAGGTGTTCTTCAAGGTGATGTAAAAGATGTCTTACTGCTCGATGTTACACCATTATCCCTTGGTATAGAAACATTAGGTGGTGTTTTTACAAGATTGATTGATAGAAATACAACAATTCCTACAAAAAAAAGCCAGACTTTCTCAACTGCTGAAGATAATCAATCGGCTGTAACAATTAGAGTTTTTCAAGGGGAAAGAGAAATGGCCGCTGACAATAAACTTTTAGGTAATTTTGACCTTGTCGGTATTACCCCTGCACCAAGAGGAATTCCTCAAATAGAGGTGACTTTTGATATTGACGCAAATGGTATTGTAAATGTTAAAGCATTAGACAAAGCTACAAATAAAGAACAATCCATAAAGATCCAAGCTTCAGGTGGATTATCTGATGAAGATATTGAAAAGATGGTAAAAGATGCCGAAGCTCATGCGGAAGAAGATAAGGTGAAAAAAGAATTGATTGAAACAAAAAATCAGGCAGAGTCACTAATTCATGGAACAGAAAAAAGTCTTAAAGAAAATAGTGATAAGGTTAGCGATGATGACAAAAAATCAATTGAAGAAGCAATTGAGCAACTAAAATTGTCGATTGAAAGTGATGATACATCAAAAATTGCTAAAGATCTTGAGGTCTTAACCCAAGAAGCAATGAAATTAGGTGAAGCTATATATAAAGCACAACAAAGTAAGGGTGAAAATGACCCAAATCAATCAGATAATGATGATGGTACAATTGTTGATGCTGACTACGAAGAGGTTAGCGAAGAGAAAAACTCTTAGAAAACCCTTTATTTTGGAGACACACTAATATGGCAAAAAAGGATTACTATGAAATATTAGGTGTTGATAAAAGCTGTGATGACAAAACCCTAAAAAGTGCATTTAGGAAGTTAGCAAAAGAATATCACCCTGATCATAACGCTGGCAAGCCAGAAGCTGAAGCAAAGTTCAAAGAAATTTCTGAAGCTTATGAAAGACTTAAGAATCCTGAATCTAGAGCAGCATATGATAGATACGGTCATGCAGCATTTGATGGTGGCGGTGGAAGAGGCAGCCACTCTGGTGGATTCGATGGTAATTTTTCATCAGCATTTTCAGATATTTTCAATGATTTCTTTGGTGATTTTTCTAATTCAACAAGGTCTAGAGAAACCTCCAATAGAGGTTCAGACTTAAGATATAATTTAGAGATTACACTCGAAGAAGCCTATAGTGGCAAATCAGATACAATAAATGTCCCAATGAATACTGAATGTACTGGTTGTAAAGGGAATGGTGGCGAAAATGGGGAGGCACCTATCGTTTGTCCAAATTGCCAAGGGTCTGGGAAAACAAGAGCAAGCCAAGGTTTTTTTATGATTGAGAGAAGTTGCACATCATGTAATGGGAGTGGTCAAATAGTTGTTAATCCATGCAAATCCTGTGGAGGTCAGGGAAGGGTAAAGAAACCTAAAAAACTAAGTATTAATGTCCCTGCAGGAGTCGAAGATGGGAATAGAATAAGACTAAGCGGGCAAGGAGAAGCTGGATTAAGAGGAGGTAGAACCGGAGATTTATATATTTTTGTCTCAATAAAACCACATAAGTTTTTTCAAAGAGATGGTTCTGATTTGTATTGTAATGTCCCGGTATCAATGGCTACAGCTGCCCTTGGTGGACAAATTGATATACCTACAATAGATGGTTCTAAACTAAGCGTAAGTATACCAGAAGGATCTCAAAATAATAAGCATCTTAGGTTACGTGGAAAGGGTATGCCAATACTCAGACAAAAGAATTTTGGCGATTTACATTTACAGATATCTGTTGAAACCCCAGTAAATCTTAGCAAAAAACAAAAACAGCTACTTGAAGAATTTCAAAATATATCAAATGAAAAAACCAACCCGGTCAGTGATGGTTTCTTTAAAAAATTAAGAGACTTGTGGCATTAAATTTTATTTCGTCGTAATATGAGTCTCAATTGACCAAATTATTTTAAATTGAGAAAACTATGAAATTAATTATTGCTGGTGCTGCTGGTAGAATGGGTAAAGAGTTAATAAAGTTTGCCTATCATGATCAAAATATAGAAATTATAGGCGCAACAGAAAATGTACAATCACCCTGGATTGGAAGAGATATTGGTGAACTTATCCAGGAAAAACCACTAAAAATAAAAATTGTTGACGACCCAATTTCATTGGTGAAATCAGCTGATGTGATAATTGATTTCACCAACCCTAAAACAACAATCGAAAATAGCGTACTTGCCGCTCAAGCAAGAATATCCCACATAATTGGAACTACTGGTTTAACAAATAAAGACTTAGACAATATCAGAAGTGCTTCAAGACATGCTGTAATTGTGCAGTCTGGAAATATGAGTTTAGGTATAAATATAATGGCAAAGCTAACGAAAGAGATTGCTTCTTTGTTAACTGATTTTGATATTGAAATTGTTGAGATGCATCATAATAAAAAAGTAGACGCGCCATCAGGTACCGCACTTCTATTGGGTGAAGCTGCAGCTGAAGGTAGAAAAATAAATCTTGATGAAAATGCTGTATATGAAAGATACGGAAATACAGGTGCACGAAAAGAAAACACAATTGGATTCTCAACAATTAGGGGGGGTGATGTTGTGGGAGAACACACTGTATTATTCGCTGGAGATAGTGAAATACTGAGAATCTCACATAGTGCTCTTAGCAGACAAATATTTGTAAAAGGAGCTATGCACGCTGCAAAATGGTCCCTCAATAAAGAACCAGGATTTTATAGTATGGATGACGTACTGAAAATATAAAATTAGAGGTAAATATTAAATATGGCAAAATTAATACTATTAAGACACGGTGAAAGTGAATGGAATAAGTTAAATTTATTCACTGGTTGGGAAGATGTTAGCCTAACAAACCAAGGTAAAATTGAAGCAAAATTGGCAGCATTTGCAATTCAAAACCTAAAAGTTGATATTAATCATGCTTTTACTAGCGCACTTAAACGAGCAAAAAATACACTTGAGATTGTCCTCTACATACTCAAGAAAGATATAGAAATAATTTCTGATAAAGCATTAAATGAGAGGAACTATGGTGACCTTACTGGTTTAAATAAAGATGAGGCCCGCAAAAAATGGGGGGATGAACAGGTAAAAATATGGAGAAGATCCTATGATGTGGCTCCAGAAAATGGAGAAAGTCTTAAAGATACCTCAAATAGAACAATTCCTTACTTCAAAGATAATATTTTACTCAAGCTTTATAATGATGAGAATGTAATAATTACTGCGCATGGTAACTCCCTTAGATCAATTATAATGCATGTAGAAGAACTTAGTGAAGAAGAGATAGTTAATGTTGAAATAACTACAGGGATTCCAATTGTGTATGAGTTCGAAAACAAGAAGATGATAAAAAAAACCGAACTATTCGTCAAAAGATATTAAACCTAATAGCTTAGTTATATTATTAATATGCATACACTATTCATTGGGAATGCTATTGTAGATCTAATATCCCACATTAATTATGAAAAATTATTACATCCTGATGCAAAGGGTAAAATGAAAATTATCACATTGACGGATGCCGATAAACTTCAATTGCAGTTTTCTGACCAAAATATAATTATTGGAGGAAGTGCTAACAATAGTGCTTGTGGATTATCTATTATGGATGAAGAAGTGTGTTTTGTCGGGAAAATTGGTAATGATAAATTTGGTGAAATTTATATAAAAAAATTACAAGATTTTAACCTTGCAGATAATGGCATTGTACTTGATAAAAATGCTAATACTGGAAGGTCCATAATTTATGTCACCCCAGATGGCGAGCGGACGATGAATACTTATTTGGGTGCATCTGTTCAATTAACTTCAAATGATATCCAAGATAATATGTTCAAGAATTTAAATGGAACATTTATTGAAGGTTATATTTATTATTTAAATGATGGCAAAAAAATAATTGAAAACTCATTTCGTAAAACTAAAGAACAAAATGGATTTACTGCAATATCATTATCTGATGTAAATTGTGTTGAACAATTTAGATCTGATTTCTTTGACTTAATTTATGAAAATAAGATCAACCTTTTATTTGGAAATAAAGCTGAGATGATGTGCCTATTTGAAGAAGAAAAGGAAGCAAATCTCCTAAAAAGAATGAATGCCCTTTCAGATAATATCGACTCATTGATAATGACAAAAGGAAATAATGGCGCAATAGTTATAAACGATAATAAAATTTACAAAGAGAATTCAATTAATGTTGAAAACATCATTGATACAACAGGAGCTGGAGATTTATTTGTTTCTGGTTATATAAAAGCTTACCTAAATGGGAAAAAACCAAATGTTTGTCTAAAATGTGCCAATTACCTTGCTTCCCAAATTATTACAGTTGATGGCGGAAAATTAGATATCAATAAAATCAAAGAATATAAAGAGGGACTTTATAGTTTTCTCAGAGAAATCTGATCTACATAGTGATTAACAGATTTTCTAATAATCAGACTAGCTCTTTGTCTAGTTGGTAAGATGTTTTCAATCAAATTTATATAGTTGATTTTATTCCACAATTCATTTGCAACTTTTATTGCTTCACCATCTGTTAATTTTGAGTATTTTTTAAAATAAGAATCTGGTTGCTGAAAGGCTGTTGATTTTAATTTTAAGAAACGTTCAACATACCATTTCTGAATATGAGTATGATCAGAATCAACAAAAATTGAAAAATCAAAATAGTCAGAAACATATGGAATTGCATTTCCGTTTTGAGGAAGTGGAGCTGGCTGTAAGACATTTAAGCCCTCAATTATTAAAATATCTGGTTTGTTAACGGTAACATATTCATCTGGTAAGTTATCATACAATAGGTGTGAATATACAGGGGCTTTTACGTTCTCTTTTCCTGATTTTACTTCATTTAAAAAATTTAATAACTTTGATAAGTTATAACTTTCTGGGAAGCCCTTCCGATCCATTAGATTTTTGTCTTCAAGTTCATTATTACTCAATAAAAAACCATCAGTGTTAACTAGTGAAACACTGATATTTTTAGACCATTTAGATAATAAGGCTTGCAGAATTCTTGAGGTCGTACTTTTACCTACAGCTACAGACCCCGCCACCCCAATAATAAATGGCACTTTAATATTTTTTTTCCCAAGAAAAGTATTTGTCGCGTTAAATAATTTTTTTGTTGCAGAAATGTATAAGTCTAAAAGCCTGGAAATTGGTAGATATACATCTCTAACCTCTTCTAGGGACATGGGCTCATTTAAGCCTCTTAATGCACTTAATTCATTTTCCGATAATGATAAAGTTGTTCCAAATCCAAGATTGGCCCATTCATCTCTTGAAAAAATAATATAAGGGGAGTTCTGGTTTATCGATGGAGGCATTAATGCTATTTTCTTGATTTTTTTTCATCGTGGCCTGAAACGCCATGCCTTGTAGATAGCTCATAGCATACATCATCGATGGTAAGTTCATTTTTTTTAAGTAATACTAATAAGTGATATAACAAATCTGCAGCCTCTCTCCTCACATTATCTGAATCACCTGAAAGGGAGGATATTATTACCTCTGTTGCTTCCTCACCTATCTTTTTTGTTAACAACTGATGATTATTTAATAATGAAGCCGTATATGAAAGGCTTGGATCCTTCTCAACACTATTAGAAATAATTGCTGTAAGTTCTTTTAAATATTCTAAATTCTTCATCTTATTTATATTATTAACATTAAATTACCTAATTTTAATACCATTTTCTTTCATATATTTTTTTGCTTCGACAATTGAATATTCTCCAAAATGAAAAATTGAAGCTGCAAGGACTGCATCAGCGCCACCAATTTTTATTCCGTCGACGAGGTGTTGTAAGTTACCTACTCCTCCACTTGCAATAACAGGAACATTAACAATTTCTGTTATTTTTTTAATCAGTAAATTATCAAAACCTGACTTTGTACCATCTCTATCCATTGAAGTTACAAGCAATTCACCTGCTCCTAATGCAACAACTTTCTCAGCATAATTTAATACATCTATTTCTGTATTTTTTCGCCCTCCATGCGTATAAACTTCCCAGTTGTTTTTAATATTATTTCTTTTGGCATCTATCGCTACAACAATACACTGAGCTCCAAATTTTTCAGAAGCGTCTCTAACAAATATATTATTCATAACAGCCGCTGAATTTATCGATACCTTATCAGCTCCAGATAATAAAAGTTTTCGTATGTGATCAACTTTACTAATACCTCCGCCTACAGTGAGTGGCATAAAACAAACTTCAGCTGTCTTTTGAACGATATCGTATATTGTGTCCCTATTCTCATGGCTGGCCGTAATATCCAAGAAACACAGTTCATCAGCTCCTTGCTCATCATATATTTTAGCAACTTCCACAGGATCACCAGCATCCCGAAGGTTAATAAAATTAGTACCTTTAACTACTCTGCCTTTATTTACATCCAAACAAGGGATAATTCTTGATCTAAGCAATTTTCTTTTCCATTTACCTATTTAATATTTTAAGTGCTTCTAGGGGATCTATTTTTTTCTCGTACAAAGCTTTGCCCATAATCGCCCCCTTAAAGATTGTGTTTTCGGGTTTATTTAGATCTCGAATTTCATCTATTGATGTTAATCCACCACTAAGTATTACGGGGATTCTTGTCGCTTGTGCTAATTTCCTCGAAGCCTCAAAATTTAATCCTTGTAACATTCCGTCCCTATTAATATCAGTATGTAAAATAGCATTTACTTCATGTTCATTATATTCTTCGACCAAATCAAATACATTTATATTCGTTGTTGTCTTCCAGCCATCAATACAAATTAATTCATTTTTCGTATCTAAAGCCAATACAATTTTGTTTGGAAATTTTTTTATAGTTTCCTTAACAAAATCAATATCATTTACAGAAATGGTTCCAAGAACTAGTTTTTGTACTCCTATCGAAAACCAATAATTTATCTGTTCTAAACTCTTAATCCCACCACCTAATTGGACTTTTAATCTTGTGTTTTGAACTATGGTTTTGATTACTTCTCCATTTAGACTAGCACCTGTTACTGCAGCATTTAAATCTACAATATGAACCCATTCAAATCCATACTCTTCAAATAATTTAGCTTGTGATAGTGGATCTTTATTGTATGTCTTTGAGTCGTCCAGATCCCCGAGCTTTAATCTAACACACTCACCATTTTTGATATCAATAGCAGGAAATAATATCATGCTTAAATATTCCAGTTCAAAAAGTTTTTAATAAATTTCAGACCCATTTTTTGACTTTTCTCTGGGTGAAACTGACAACCAATAATATTATTTTTTTCAATAATCGCTGTAATTTTTGACCCATAGTCACAATACCCCAATAGGTTCTCTTGGTCTTTTAATTGAAAATGGTATGAATGAACGAAGTACGCAACCATCCCTTCTTGACCATTCTTTAAACTATCAATTATTTTATGATCCTTGCAGAAATGGACCTCATTCCAGCCCATATGTGGTATTTTTATACCTTCTTTAGAAGGGATTCTTTCAACAGTTCCTTTTATCCATCCAAAACCTTCTGTTTCACCGCCCTCTGTGCCTACATCAGCTAATAATTGCATCCCAACACAAATACCAAGAAACGGAGTAGAATATTCCTTAACTTTCATACATATTGTTTGATACAAGTCATCAACTTGATCAATTCCTGTTTTGCAATCACCGAAAGAACCTACACCCGGTAAAACAATTCTATCACAATCCATAACCCCGCTAGCATTTGAAACCCTTATTACGCTTACTTCTTTGTTTATATCCTTTGCCGCGGTTTCAAATGCTTTAGTTGCAGAATGAATGTTACCTGAACCGTAATCAATAATTCCAATTGTTTCCATTTAAAATCACGTTTCAAAATATATTAAAAATAGGGGTATCTTCATTATTTAGACGATCAGATACTATATTCGCTTTATTTTGTTCTTTAGTATTATTCTGATCGAAATGGAATTGAGTATATATATGATATGCACTCATTTGGTTATCTGCTTTCACAACCATTTGTAAAGAATAATTTCTAAAACCTAAAATCCATTCTCGTAACTGGCTAGCTTGTAAGGCTACAAAGAGGTTTATAAAACAGATAAAAACTAAAAAATAACCAACTCCAAAAAAGAAATAAGCTAAGTAGCCCAAAAATAAATAAATAGGTATTAAAAATATATTTTTATTTAAAATTAGCCACAACGGTGGAAATAGAAAAGCAATTAATGAAAATCTATCTCGATGAATAATAATTTCTTTGTAATCATCCTCAGAGATTTTATTTCTAGTATAAATTTCGTAATAAGACATCACTCTATATCTACAAAATTCCCTTTGTCGTAGGAATGCTATCAGACATCCTTGGATCAATAGATATTGCTTCTTTTAAACATCGTGCGAGACCTTTATAACATGACTCAATAACGTGATGACCATTGCTTCCCTGCAAATTTTCAATATGCAAAGTGATATCACTATTATGAGCAAAGGCATAAAACCATTCTTTGAATAGCTCAGTATCCATTTCTCCTATTTTTGGGGGGGTTAAATTTACTGCCCATCTGAGATAAGCTCTACCAGAAATATCAATTGCAACTTGTGTTAAAGCCTCATCCATTGGTAGAACTATATCAGCATATCGTTTAATCCCCACCTTATCTCCAAGTGCTTTTTTGATAGCGGCTCCCAATACAATGCCAACATCTTCCGTTGTGTGATGCATATCAATGTGCAGATCACCGTCTGCTTTTAAATTGATGTCAATCAATCCATGTCTTGCAACTTGCTCTATCATATGGTCAAGAAAGCCTATACCTGTCTGTATGTCATATTTTCCTGTCCCATCAAGCAGAACTTCACAAGAAATATTGGTTTCTTTAGTTTTTCTTTCCACTTTTGCTTTACGTTGGGGAATTTTATTCATTTTATTTTCCGTATATTAAAAATCTTGAATATTTATATCACAATCGACATATATACTATAGATGAGATATTATTAATATATCTTAAATATATGAGTAATACGCATAGTTTGCATCTAATAAATAGGGATTTTATGATAGAACACGATAACAAAAATATGATAGGGACAACCATCATAATGGTTAGGAAAGATGATCATGTGGTAATAGCTGGTGATGGTCAAGTAAGTTTAGGCCAAACAATCATGAAAAATAATGCCAGAAAAGTAAGACGTTTGGGTAACGACGGAAACGTTATAGCAGGTTTTGCAGGCTCGACAGCAGATGCACTAACTCTTTTTGATAGACTAGAAGCAAAACTAGAACAATATCCTACTCAATTAACCAGAGCAGCTGTTGAATTGGCTAAAGACTGGAGACTTGATAGGTACCTGCGAAGATTAGAAGCAATGATGCTTGTTGCAGATAAGGAATGTAGTTTTGTACTTACAGGTAATGGTGATGTTCTTGAACCTGAGGAAGGTGTTATAGCAATCGGATCGGGCGGCAATTATGCACTTGCAGCAGCAAAAGCGCTCTATGAAACAAATGCTAATGCCAAAGAAATTGCTGAAAAATCAATGAAAATTGCTGCTGATATTTGTGTATATACAAACAATAATTTAGTCATAGAAAGTATCAAATTAAGTTAAGAGGAATAATATGTC
This sequence comes from Hyphomicrobiales bacterium, assembly GCA_038133315.1. Lineage (GTDB taxonomy): Bacteria > Pseudomonadota > Alphaproteobacteria > Rhizobiales > TMED25 > TMED25. Next base: position 213 of record JAYPSX010000022.1, on the reverse strand, counting down.
TGATTTTTCACCAAGAGAAATAGTGTCAGAATTGGATCGATTCATTATCGGTCAAAAAAAAGCAAAAAGAGCTTGCGCTATAGCATTAAGAAACCAGTGGCGTAGACAACAGCTTTCGGGTCCACTTAAAGATGAAATTCTACCAAAAAATATTCTTATGATAGGGCCAACAGGAGTTGGCAAAACAGAAATATCCAGAAGACTTGCAAAACT
>JAYPSX010000021.1:0-11592 GCA_038133315.1 Hyphomicrobiales bacterium | reverse complement strand
TTAGAAAAAATGAGTCAATTGTACGGCAGTAAGTTTTATTGTCATAAGTGTGGTAGTATAGCCATGTTTTACGATGGTAAGCATTGGTGGTGTAAGATGCGATGGCAACAAGAGCCACACTATGGAATATGTAAGAGGGATAGTCAGAAATGATTATCCCTTTTTTTTGTCTAATTTTCTCAGAATCTATATTCTATAGAAAAAAGCTTTTAAAATCAATAACTTAGCTTTTTTACTGCTGGAGATAAAAGTGTTTAAAATCAATAACTTACATAAACTCACGTTTTTTTGAATATAAACATATATTCTATAAAATTTAAACGCACCAGGGAGCTCCTGTGTGCTTTATATTTTTTTATCTAATGTAATCAATAACTTACATGCCAATTTATATATTATAAGGAAAATAATAAAAAAAAATAACTTTTTTTGTTTACAAGTTATCTTTATCTTAGTATACTATTATTGTAAGTTAACAAACGGAGAACATTATGAGTGATTTAAACAAAGAAGTAACATTACCGGCAGAAGAAAGACAAATGCACAGATTTCTTACTGCATATCAAAAAAACTTTGGTAAGTCTGTGGACTTATATTACAAGCTTGACAAAATATACAGACGCATGAATCCTGTATCTGAAAAAGGTACCAAGTTTTTTGTGAAAGTTTACAAAACAAAGCGTCATCTTAAAGCTAGATTAAAAAGCATTAATACAAGAATGTATTATGAATTTTTCCCAGATAACAACTAAGGAGAACGATATGACAGAGAACGATAAAAAAATGGAACAGATAATTAAGTATGCTATGAGCCAAGGTTTAACAAGACAACAAGCAATATCTCATGCAACTTGGGTAATGAGAATGTTGAAGGCCCATAAAAATAGTTTAAATTAAATGGAACTTTTATGAGTTTCAATTGTCTAATAATTTTATACGGAGAAAATTTATGAACATATTTTACCTAGACCACGATACTAAAGTATGTGCTAGTCACCATAATGACAAGCACGTAGTTAAGATGATATTAGAGTATGCTCAACTATTATCAACAGCGCATCATGTGATTGATGATAGATTAAAGCATGTAAAGGATAAAAGAGGTTTGAAGTTTTATCTTGATAGATTCGATGCTATCTATAAACCAACACATGTTAATCATCCATCTTCTGTATGGGTTAGAGCTAATGTTAAGAATTATTTCTGGCTTTACGAATTATGGTTAGATTTATTGGATGAGTATACACATAGATATGGTAAGGTACACGCAAGCGCTAGATTACGTAAGTGGTTAAGTGTGTCACCATTCCATATACCTGATGGTGAATTTTATCCACCAACTCAAGCAATGCCTGATGAGTTCAAGTGTGATAATAGTATCGATGCATATCGTAGATACTATGTAACGGCTAAGCAACATTTAGCCAAGTGGACGAAGCGCAATATGCCAGCATGGTATTTTGCACTATCTTATAAACTAGCACAATAAGGAGACACAAATGCAACAACTAACACATAAGCATCACACCGCAACAGTGACACCATACGACAGAAATTCGGAACCAATGAAGTCTGTTGATGTCAGTATAGTGGTAGAATATACGTATGTCACAGACGACCCAGATTGTGGCACACATGTAACAAACTTTAATATAATTGATGCTGCTACAGATGATGGTCCAATAGAAGTAACGGACCATCTTGCTGAACTAGCTTTTGCAGACTTTATCGATAAAGGAGATTACTCATGGAATCAAAACTAAAAGAAATCAATAGCAAGTTATTTAAGGTACAAATGCTCATTGAGGAATGTACTGCTGACTTACAAAAACTTAATGACGAATTAGATAAGTCTTTAGAAAAACCTAAAGGTATTACTAAGTCTAGTCAATTTGTTTTTGGAGATTAGTATGAAAAAATTAATAGTTAAATATCTTGGTAAGGAAGGGCATTCTAACGTTAACGTGTATAAATTCGATAACACAAAAGAAGACCAACAACTTGCCAAGGAAATATTGGCAGAAGGTAAAGCACCAATAAGGCTTCGCCCTGATGTACCTGGTATTAGTTATGCATTACCAGTTGGTGTACCAGCATATTACTATTCACCATATGAAAATAAAAAATTTAGAAAGGAGAATTACCATGATTGAGCGATTAGGATTTTTAATTGGTATTATATTTATGATGATTTTAGCTAGAGAAGCAGTTGGCAAAGAATTTGTCTATGATGATTCTGGAGCTTTAATCATTATTGAAAATGCAGAATCAACAGAATATACTTATGGCTCTGATGGTTCCATTGACATAAAAATAGAACCTTCACAAACAGAGCGTACTTATATTTATGGTGCAGATGAGTTGACTATTATCCAACCATCTGAATTTGGTACATTCACTTATTAAGGAGTTGATAATGAATCAATTTTCAGAAGATGAAGTAGGACTTGAGGAAATGGAATCAGACGAGGAATTTGCATTACATCTCGCTGATACTATGAAACGCGGATGCGAACAAGCAGGTTTAAGCGTATCTATATTACCATCAACTGGTGGATATTCTATGTCCATTATGTCGGTGGAGCATGATGTTGCTTGTGAGATTTTTATAAATCCAACAGGTCATTTTCATACAATTCAATAAGGGGAAATTATGTCGCAACAAAGACCAGCAGAAAGAATACTTAAGACAATAATGGGTTATGCATACAGTAAAGATGCATCATCTAAAGTTACACCAACATATAGAGCTAACAAAATGCTTGACCATATAGAGCGTTTGAACAGAGTTCTAAATAATGGTGGTTATGCTAAAGAATACATAGATGCTGTAATGAACCAAGTATGGGAAATGTATTCACACGTACAAAATGCTTGTGATTCTGGTGGAGATTTTGACCCAGATTATTCTCCTAATGGTGCTAGATTAGAGTTTTATGGTGATAATTTTGAATCATTTGCTGATGAACATTTTGAGGATGATGGATGTCATGTTACTAAGGTGCAAGTGCCAAATGACTAAAATGAGCTCATTTTTTCTTATTTATAATCAACAACTTAGAGCGCCGTTTTATAAGTAATTGAGAGATGTATATTTTTGAGTTCATTACGAAAAAATATATACGTGTCAATGTTGAATAAGTGAGAAAGAATGGAGAAACATTGTTATGAAGCCTTATAGAATGAGTAAGAAGTTTATAGAGTGGTGGGAAACATTACCAGTCTATGATAATAAAGGTTCAAGTATTTGGTCATACAGAGTTTGGAATAGACTTGGATTAAACAAAGATACAAGTTTTCCAGTCAAAGATATTGTAGCATTTACTAAACAATACTTTGATGAGAGAAAAGACAACAAGTTTTTGTATAGTCCTGGCAAAATACTTGAACTTGGTTACAGTAAAGATTTTGCTCACGAAAGTGAGGAAGAAAAATTTAGACGTATGTATACTAGAGGAGTAAAATAAAATGTCAAATTATAATAACGTAGAGGATTTTTTATATAAGTTTAGATTATTACCATGTGATGCATCTAATGTTAAATTATTAGAGAAGCGCGGTAATCACTTGAAAGAAGAGTTGCAAGAATATGTTAATGCAATTAGTAGTCAAGATTTACATGGTACTGTAGATGCTCTAGTAGATTTAGTATATGTTGCATTAGGTACAGCAAGAATGCTAGGTTTAAGAGAATCGCAATGGAATACTTGCTTTGATAGAGTACATGATGCTAATATGCAAAAGTATGTTGATGATAGTGATGATTCACATAAGGTTGGTGTAAAGAAGCCGTTAGGTTGGCAAGCACCAAATTTTGATGATATAATGGGAGAGCTTAAGAATGAAGGACGATAACCATAAGGTTGATTTATCATTATTACCGCCAAAAGCTTTATATCAAGTAGCGCGTGTTATGCAATATGGAGCAAAAAAGTATAGTAGACATAATTGGAGAGCAGATAAAGAAGTTACTTGGTGTAGAACATATTCAAGTATACAAAGACATATAATGGCTTGGCTAGATGGTGAAGATAAAGACCCAGAAACTGGTGAATCACATGTTGCACATGCCGCAGCACAATGTTTAATATTACTTGTGAATGAATTAGAGCAACCACACATGGATGATAGATATAAGGAGAAAAAGGATGTTAACGGCAGACGTAAAAAATGAATTAGTTAAAAAGTACGATAACGAAGATTTTGTATTAGACAAATCTGGTTGTAAAGTTGTCGAGATTATTAACTGCAATTTTGAAGCTGATAGACCATATTTACTACGACCACCAAATGATGAATATATTCAACGTGAAATAAATTGGTATGTAACTGAATCATTAAACGTGCATGACATGCAACCACCAATACCACAAATTTGGTTGTCAGTGGCTTCACACGATGGTTATGTAAATAGCAATTATGGTTGGGCTGTATTTAATAAAGAGAATGGTGCACAATATAGCGCTGTATATAAAGCATTATGTGATGATTTAAAATCACGTAGAGCAATCATGATATATACGAGACCGTCTATGCAAGTTGATTACAAAGATAGTCATGGTAAAAATGATTTTATGTGTACTAATACTGTGCAATATCTATATCGTGATGGTGCTGTGCATGCAATTGTTAATATGCGTTCTAATGATGCAGTTTTTGGATATACTAATGATGTAGCTTGGCAACATTGGGTTTTAGAGAAGTTAGTTGATGACTTAAATAAACGCTATGCTGCTAAGATAAACAAAGGCAAAATTTATTGGAATGCAGGTTCTATGCATGTATATGAACGTCACTTTGATTTGTTAGGTGCTTGATATGGATATTACATACAATAATACTGTTGAAGTGCCATTAAAAAATAATAAACCAACGCAGAGTTGGATGCAAAACTGGACACAAGAGCAAAGATTTGAGAAGTTCTTTGAGTGGTGCAGTGCATTTGACAAACGTGAAGATACATTATTACGTGATGATTATCAAATATTTTCACATAGATTGCATTGGCACGAGCATCCATTTGTAGATGTTATGAAAGATATTACTGATAATAAAATGAGATTGTTTTACACATTAGTATTTTCTTTTAGTAACGAACATTGGGGCACATTAATGTCATTGATACATGATGGCGTTGATGCTACACGAGAGAAATTTAAAACTGAAAGACATGCACGTAATGATTTATTTCAGATTTATTATCCTAAAGGTACCAATGTGAAAGAGTGGTTATTAGATGGCACAATGAAAGCTGCTGAGGATTTACAAGCACTATTAGATGTTCCAGCTAAAATAAATCGTCCGTTTACTATGATGGAATTTGCTAAAAAACTAGAAGCTTATTTTAAAGAGCATCAAAATTTTAGAAGTCCATTATATCCATGTAAAAACGCAGCAAGATATATGGCTTTTGCATATCCACATTTAGTTAATCCAAACTCAGTATTATTTGGAGGTACCGGTCATTTCGATGGTATGCATCAGATTTTTAGTGGACAAAATTTGAATGGTAAAGTTAAATATCAAATAAATGATGATGGTGATTTTGTTCCACTTAACAAGTATGGTGAACAATGGATTCAACAAATGAAAACATTGTGTGAACATCCTCTTAATCCTATGCGTGAACAAAAAATGTTAAACGTAGAAGATAAGACTTGTTTCTTTTATAAACATATTGCAATTAGTCATGGTGTGAAATCACCAACTAAGCGCATTCCATATACGTGGATTTTTCCTAAGGAGTTTTCATTAAAAAAATGAATATTATAACTAACCCTATCAGTAATATACCGCAACTAAAAAACTCACATGTTTTAGGTTGGTCATCAGTGTGGCAATCTCAATTAGATGCATCTATTGACCACAAGTGTTCTGATAATGTTTCAAATGCAGATACACTGTATATAGAGCATGGTGTAAATTTTGGTGGTTCATTAAATCTTTTTGGTGGTGCTACAAAAGATATATATGATAAGATTAATCGAGTCTCATCTCATGAGAATGTTATATCACTTGACTGTGATATGCCAGATTGGGGTGAACAACTTAAGAAACGTATCAATGCACCTACAACGTATAATGAGATTACTCCAGAATGGTGTGATGCACTATCAGAGAGGTTAAGTAATGTTAAATCATTAAAACAAGAAGATTTATTATCAGTATCTGATAAGTTTGATGGTATAACCGTTGGTGATTCTCATGCACCAGCATATTCTAGACTTAATGATATTGTTTTGAGAGAGAATGGTAAAACATTATATGGCACATTAAAGCGTGGATTAATCACTGAGTTCAGAGGATTAAAACCATTTGGTAATGTTACATTATGTTATGGTTCAATTGATATACGTCATCACATATTAAGACATGATACATTTAACCTTGAAGAAATGTTAAAAGAATATGTGAAACAAGGTCAAGCTATAGAATCAGAATATTGTTGTGATGTTTGGTATTCTATTCCAGTTCCTGTCGAATATGAGGGAAGACGTTTACCAAAAACTGGATATTTCAAAGGTACTCCATTTTATGGTAATAGACATAGAAGATTAGAGCTTACATTTAAGTGGATGAAAATATTGTATCAACTAGTTGGTAATAAGATTGTTATGCCTCCACTTCACTGGTATAAAATGGACGGAGAGCAATACGCTAAAACTTATATGGAAAATAGTTCTAGTGTGCATATTTCACCAGAAAAATATAGACGACATAAGTGGGGTAAATTATATGAAATTTAATATTACAGATAGTAGAGTAAATAAAGATATTCCGTTTGGCATGAGTAGAGAGGAAGCTAGACAATATTATACTAAGTTGTGGGGAGATTTTGAAACAAAGTTCTCTAACCCAGTTATTGAGCCATATAAAGATAAATTTATTTTAAGGGCTGATAAAGCTCCTGGTGGTTTAAAAGCTTTTGGTGCAGAGAGAGTTATTGCAGAATCTGATAAAGATACTTTGGTGTATGTCGCTCCACGACAAGGTCATGCTCCTGATGCAATTGCTATGATTGCGAAGGCGTATAATAAGAAGTGTGTATTCTTTATGCCAGCATCTAAAATGGTTTCTGACCATCAAGGTGCATTATTCTCGTATGACCATTGTCAAATGAGATTTGTAAAGATAGCAGCTATGCCAGTTTTAAATAAGTACGCTAAAGAATGGGCTAATAAAAACAATGCACACTTTATTCCATTTGGATTAACAGGTGAACCTACTGTAACAGCTGGACTTGTCAATATGTGCAATATGATTTCGCAGCAAGTAGGACATCCCTCAGAAATATATTGTGCTGTGTCTACAGGAACTATGATAAGAGCATTACAAATTGGATGGCCACATGCTAAAGCGTTTGGGCTAGCAGTAGCACGTAATATTAAAGATGGTGAGATTGGCGAAGCAGATGTTAAGTCAGCTACTATGCCATTTTTGAAGAAAATAAATACTAAACACATACCATTTCCAACAACAGCAGCTTATGATGCAAAAGCGTGGGATATGTTTGATAAACATGGTAGTGCTGGTAGTATATTTATTAACGTAGGTTCAGATGAACACATTACTCGGAACTTATCTCAAGTTGATGTGTCTAAGATAAATAGTAACAGAAAATGGGGAGATTTAAATGACCTTAAATAACGAAGCAATAGATGTATTGGTTAACTATTATTATCCACGCGCCAAATGGTTGCAAGATAATGTGAATTTAGGTTCTTTAGACTATAAAGGTCCTGAGGCCAACAAAATAGTTAACGATGAATTAATGCAGAATATAGAAATATATGATTGCTATACTCGTAATGCTGCAGGATTTAGTAACGTCTTACAAGATTTGTGGTGTGGTTCGTTTACACCCAAATGGAGATGGCAAGACGAAAAAAGACGAGCATTATCTAAGAGCAATGATACGATATCGTGGGATATGTATACTTGGTTGTATGTATTTATGTGTCATCGTATTACAGGTTCTGGTGCGTCTTTTGTTGATGACCATGGTTATCGTAACAACCTTATGCAGTATTGGGGTAAGTACTCAGATATTGACGGTATGATTGCAGATTTAAAATATCATAAGAGCATTGGTCAACCTATGTTTACCAGTGTTGGTAACCAGCCACCATCACCACGTAAAGGAGTAAGTAATTTAGATTTTATGGTATATGAATTACCTCAACTAATAGAACGTGTAACTAATTTTATTACACAGAAAAAACGTAGTCATAAGGAAGTTGTTGATTTTCTTAATGATTACAATATATCACAAGGACATAGAAGATTTAATTTTGCTTATACAGCATTCTCATTAGATTTGTCTGATTATTATCCACAATATGTTGATGAAGATTCACATACTTATTTAGGTAATAATGCTATTAGATGCATGAAAAGATTTGGTGGTACCAATGGAGATAAATTCATGGATTTATTGCGAGATAAAACTGGTGGAAAGCCTAAGGATTTAGAAGATGTTATGTGTGACTTCGTTAGGTTTGGCCAGAATTACAATGCAGGATTAGGTAATTACGTAAATAATTCCGGTTGGGATTCTGGATGGACCCAGAGAAATTAATAATAAAATCAATAACTTAACTGTTAATCTTATTATTATATGCAGAAGATAATAATTTAAGGAGAAATAAAATGCCTAGAGAAAATATTTTTACAGAGTTTGATTTAGATGCAAGTGACCCAGATTCAATAGAAAAAATGATGAAGATTGCGCGAGGTGAAGACCACGACGATGAAGATGAACATCTTGAAATAATTGAGGAGGAATCATGAAAACTATTGATATTAAAGGTAAAGAATATGTAATGGTGAATGAGCGCATCAAGGAGTTTAGAAAACTTCATAAAGATGGTGCTATTCTTACAGAGATGATTAGTAATGAAAATGGCGTGTGTATTTTTAAAGCTATGATTTATATAGGTGATACAGTTGTTGCAGTAGGTCATGCCTATGAAAAAGAATCAAGCTCATTCATTAATAAGACAAGTTACATAGAGAATTGTGAGACTAGTGCTGTGGGTCGAGCTCTTGGTATGCTTGGTATTGGAATAGATGTCTCTATAGCATCAGCTGAAGAAGTTGGTAATGCTGTTAACAATCAACATGGAGGCGATGGAATATTATGATAGAGCAGCGAAGTCCAGAGTGGTTTGCCGCTAGACTTGGAAAGATTACTGCTAGTTCTATAAGTAATCTGATGAAAAAAACTAAGTACGGCGAGTCACAATACAAAAAGAATTATAGATTAGAGTTAGCAATTGAAAGATTGACTGGTAAACAAGCTAAAGTAGTTCCGCTTAATGATGCTATGAAAAATGGTATTGAACGTGAGCCAGAAGCTAGAGACCTATTTGCTAAAATATCTGGTCTTGATGTGAAAGAGTGTGGTGCTTATAACCACCCAGAAATTAAGAATGCTGGTGCGTCACCAGATGGCATAGTTAACGATGGTAATATGGATTTTTGTTTAGAAATCAAATGTCCTACCATGGTTACTCATGCTAGTAATTTGATGGATACTAAAGTGCCTTCACAATATATACATCAGATTATGTGGCAAATGGCATGCACAGGTAATATGGGAGCGTATTTTGTCACTTATAACCCAGAATATCCAGATGAGCAGAAGTTAAAGTATGTGTTCATAGAAAGAGATGATAAACTTATAAAGGAGATGGAAGATGAAGTAATTAAATTTGATAAAGAAGTAGATGTTTTAGTTAAACTTTTAAAAGAAGGAGCACAAAATGGCAGAACAGTATGATGATAAGAATAGATTCGCTCTATTCAAGCAAGATAAAGGAGATAATCCTAATAGGCCAGATTATACTGGTACAGTAACATTACCAGATGGCAAAGAAATGAGAATGGCCGCTTGGGTTAGAGAGTCACGAAATGGTCTCAAATACCTGAGCGGTACATTATCAGAGAGTATCGAAGACCGGTTGAAGAATGCACCTGATGAACCAAGTGGGCTAGATAATGCTCATGTAGAGGGTGCAGATGTCCCGTTCTAAGAAGTTGCCTAATTTAGCTACAGCTAAGAGAGTATGTCTTGGCTGTGGCAACTTAGCGCATGTTTGGGACGAGGGTTGGTGGTGTGGTATTGATTTCATTACTAAGCATGGTGCTTGTAAGATTAATAAATCAAAGCATAATATACCGGCCGAGTATATGGAGCCAGAATGTATTTAGAAGAAATTGTAAGGAGATTTGACAACGTTAGGAAGACTGGTGAGAATCAATATTCTTGTCGTTGTCCAGTACATAAAGATAAAAGTAATTCTATGGGTGTTGCTGAAAAAGATGGCAACATTTTGATTAATTGTTTTGCAGGTTGTAGTGTTAAATCTATATTAGATGCTGTTAACCTAACTTGGAAAGATATTCTAGGAGAGAATGAGTACGACGAGGAGATGCGAAAGACTTTTAACCCGTATGCAGTATTAAAGATGCTACGAGATGAAGTGCTTTTGGTTGGACTTTGTGCTAGACAAACTCTTAAGGGTGAGAAACTATCTGATAAAGATATAAATAGACTATGGCATGCAATCGCTAATATTAGAGATGCGTATGCAAAATGTAAATAACCTCGTTGTAACTGAGGAAGAAGTTAAGAGGCATGCTGCCGCTAGAAGAAGTGGAGAGTATTTAAAAATCAAAACTCCGGTCCAATATAAGGACGACATCATCACCTTCTTCACGGACGATGTTCGAGGTGGACTGCCTCTACCATTTGAGAAAACACAAAATGACTTCCGTATCCGTACGGGTGAGTTAACTGTGGTAAGTGGCTATTCAGGACACGGCAAGACAGCCTGGTTGAGCTATTGTTTGTTGCATTTATTAAAGCAAACCAAAGTTTTAATAGCTTCATTCGAGATGTTGCCTAAAGCGACATTAGGCAGATTATGTATGCAAACTGGGAATTATGAGCCAACACAACAATATATCGAGGACTTTGTTTCTCAACTTGAAAATAGATTGTGGCTTTATGATGCGGAAGGTGAGACAACTGCATTGCGTGTTTTAGATGTTATCTATTATGCGGCACAAGAATTAAACGTAAAGATATTTGTTATTGACTCATTAATGAAATGTGGTATTAATGAAGATGATTTAAATGGCCAAAAGAATTTTGCTAATAAATTAGCTGTAGCTGCAAGAGATTTGGGCATTCATATATTTTTAGTAGCACATAGTAGAAAGACTGAATCAGAAGAGGCAACGCCAAATAAATTTGATGTTGCTGGTAGTGCAAACATTACTAACTTAGCTGATAATAGTATTTCAGTACATAGAAATAAACGTAAGGAACGTGCGCTCATGTATGGTGACCCCGAAGAGGAGTGGAAAGATACGCCCGATTGTACTGTGTATTTGAATAAACAAAGACATGGTAATGGTTTTGAAGGTCAATGGGGTTTTTGGTTTGAAAGTAAAACATTCAGATATAAGGAGAAGCCATGACAATAAATGATTTTATAAAAGGTATTAAAGAAATTTTTGGAGAGGTGGAGTATAAAGCTACTTCAAAAGATGGGCGTGTTTTTAAAACTAGGGGGTATGATAATC